>NZ_JBSGXD010000005.1:128481-185880 GCF_053609225.1 Rhodococcus sp. NPDC054953
ACCACAAAACGGCCCCTGCCACCACCGGGGGGCGGGGCTTTTTGCTTGCTGGTGGCCTTGTGTGTGCTTCTCCCCCCCATGGGGGGAAGACCCCCCCACGGGCGCGAAGTCGCACCCGACGGTGGTTCGCGCGGGTGGATAGGGCAGGATGGAGAGGTCATCTATGGCTGTACCGCCGACGGTGGCCGATTCATGCTGGTCGCACCATCTGCGCGGCCGTGAGACGAGAGAGAGCCATGACCGAATCCGCCTCAACCGACACCACTGCCCGACGTGACGGCTTCAAGCGCGTCCTGTTGAAACTCGGCGGCGAGATGTTCGGTGGCGGCGAGGTCGGCCTCGACCCGGACGTGGTGCAGACCGTCGCCCGGCAGATCAAGGCCGTGGTGGAATCCGGGGTGCAGGTCGCGGTCGTGATCGGCGGCGGCAACTTCTTCCGCGGCGCCGAACTGCAGCAGCGCGGCATGGACCGGGCCCGCTCCGACTACATGGGCATGCTCGGCACCGTCATGAACTGCCTTGCGCTGCAGGACTTCCTGGAGAAGGAAGGCATCGACACTCGTGTGCAGACCGCCATCACGATGGGTCAGGTCGCCGAACCGTATCTGCCGCTGCGGGCGCGCCGTCACCTGGAGAAGGGGCGCGTCGTCATCTTCGGTGCGGGCATGGGCATGCCGTACTTCTCGACCGACACCACCGCCGCGCAGCGCGCCCTCGAGATCGGCGCGGAGGTCGTGCTGATGGCCAAGGCCGTCGACGGCGTGTACACCGCCGACCCCCGGCTCGATCCCACCGCGACGATGTACACCGAGATCAGCCACCGTGAGGTCATCGAGCGGGGCCTGAAGGTCGCCGACGCGACCGCCTTCAGCCTCTGCATGGACAACCAGATGCCGATCATGGTGTTCAACCTGCTCACCGAGGGCAACATCGCGCGCGCGGTGTCCGGTGAGAAGATCGGAACCCTGGTGAAATCGTGACCATCACACCATCCGCAGCCACCCCCGCGAGCCTGGAGGAACACCGTGATCGATGAAGCGCTCTTCGATGCCGAGGAGAAGATGGAGAAGACCGTCGCGTCGGCGAAGGACGACCTCGGCGGAATCCGCACCGGGCGGGCCAATCCCGGCATGTTCAACCGGATCGCGATCGAGTACTACGGCGCGATGACGCCGATCTCGCAGCTCGCGTCGATCACCGTTCCGGAGGCCCGGCTCGTGGTCATCAAGCCCTACGAGCAGGCCCAGCTGGGGCCGATCCAGAACGCGATCCGGAACTCGGACCTCGGCGTCAACCCGACCGACGACGGCACCCTGATCCGGGTGTCGGTGCCGCAGCTGACGGAGGAACGCCGCCGCGAGCTCGTTAAGCAGTCGAAGGCCAAGGGCGAGGACGCGAAGGTCGCGATCCGCAACGTGCGGCGCAAGGCGATGGACGAGCTGAACCGCATCCAGAAGGACGGCGAGGCAGGCGAGGACGAGGTGGCCCGCGCCGAGAAGGAGCTCGACAAGACCACGGCGAAGTACGTCGGGCACATCGACGAGCTGGTCAAGCACAAGGAAGCCGAATTGATGGAGGTCTAGGCGGTGCCCACCGACAGTCCCACCGGCGCCGCGCGCCACGATGGGACGGATGGTCCCCATCCGGACGGCATGACCACCGCCGTCGCCTCCAAGGCCGGCCGAAACCTGCCCGCCGCGATCGCGGTGGGGGCGGGTCTCGGCGCCCTCGTGATCGCCTCGCTGCTGTTCGTGCCCATGGTGTGGTTCGGCATCGTCGCCGCGGCGATGGCGATCGCCACCTGGGAGGTGGCGAAGCGGCTGCGGGAGAGCGACGTCTCCGTCCCCCTGATCCCGCTGCTGCTCGGCGGCCAGGCGACGATCTGGCTCGGCTGGCCGTACGGGACGACCGGGGTGCTCGCCGGGTTCGCCGGCACCGTCCTGGTGTGCATGGTGTGGCGGCTGCTGGCGCAGGGGCTGCGGTCCGCGCCGCGAAACTATCTGCGGGACACCGCGATCACCACGTTCGTCGCGGCCTGGATCCCGCTGCTCGCGGCGTTCGCAACCCTGATGGTCACCCACGAGGGCGGCAACAGGTGGGTGTTCGTGTTCATGATTGGTGTCGTCTGTTCGGACGTCGGCGGCTACACCGCGGGCGTCCTGTTCGGCAAGCATCCGATGGTGCCCGCGATCAGCCCGAAGAAGTCCTGGGAGGGCCTCGGCGGGTCGCTGCTGTTCGCGATCATCGGCTCGCTCGCGACCGTCACCCTCATCCTCGACGCGAACCCGTTCATCGGCGTGCTGCTCGGCGTCGTGCTGGTGCTCACCGGCACCCTCGGCGACCTGATCGAGTCGCAGGTCAAACGGGACCTCGGCATCAAGGACATGGGCACCCTGCTGCCCGGGCACGGCGGCATCATGGACCGGCTCGACTCGTTGTTGCCGTCGGCGTTCGTGACCTGGCTGGTGCTCACGGCGCTGCTGTGACCCGGCGCAGGCCGCCGCACGGGCGGCCGATCCCGAGCCCGAACATCTGGCACTGGCCGCGGATCTACGAGGTGGAGAACCGCGCCCAGGACGCGGACGGCGCGATCTTCGCGGAACTGCGCCGGGTCGCGGACTGGGCCGGTCGCGACCTCGTCGATGTCGGCTGCGGAACCGGGTTCCACCTGCCGACATTCGCGGCGGCCGCAGGCAGCGTCACCGGGGTCGAGCCGCACCCGCCGCTGGTTGCGGCGGCGCGGGCGCGCACCGACTCGCTGGCCGGGGTCCGGGTGCTGGCGGGGACCGCGGAGGCGCTGCCGCTCGCGGACCGCAGCGTCGACGTCGTGCACGCGCGCACCGCGTACTTCTTCGGACCTGGCTGCGGGCCCGGCATCGCCGAGGCGATGCGGGTGCTGCGCCCCGGTGGCGTCCTCGCCGTCGTCGACCTGGACGCCACCGCCCCCGGCTACGGGGACTGGATGCGCGCCGACCTGCCGCACTACGACCCGGCCGTCGTCGAGGCGTTCTTCGCGGCGCAGGGCTTCGACCTCGTTCGGGTGCCGACCCGGTGGGAGTTCGAGGACCGCCGCGCGCTGCGGGCCGTCCTCGGGATCGAGTTCGGCGAGAAGATCGCGGATCTGGCGTTCGCCCAGACCCCCGGACTGGCGCTGGACGTGCGGTACCGGATCCACACCCGACGGGCTCCGCGGGGCCTGCTCGGCGGCTGACCGGTCGTTAGCCCGACGTCGACCGCTTCGCGAGGCGGCGGATCTGCATGATCCGCACCCCGCCGGCCAACGCCATGATCAGCGCGCCGGCGATCGCGGCAAGCAACAGGCTGACGCCAAGCGGGAGCGAGAACTCCCACCAGAACAGGTTCCACGTCACCGAGTCGAGGTTCTGCAGGATGAACACCAGCAGCAGGATCAGCACCAGCGTCCCGATGACCAGGCCGGTCCAGGTGGCGGCCGCCTTGGTGTGACCGAGGCGGGGGTGCCCGGGTGGGGTGTCGGCGGTCCCGGACGCCGCCGGGTGCGGTCCGGGCTCCGGGGCCGGGACCGCCGGTGTCGGGCCGGGCGGCTGGTCCGCACGGTCGGCAGGGTCCGAGTCGTCGCGGTGCGGTCCGTCGGTGGGGGACATGGACCGATCATCATGCACCGGATGTGTGATTGCACGCGCATCCCGCTCGGGAAGTTCGCATGTCGCCCCGGCCGATGGAACACTGGGGACACTATGGCCGTTTCCCTGCCCCTCGTGTTCGACGCTCCCCGCCGCGGCATGCCGCCCACCCACCTGGCCGATCTCGACGCCGACGGCCGCAAGTCCGCCGTCAAGGACCTCGGGTTGCCGGGCTTCCGCGCCGATCAGCTCGCCCGCCAGTACTACGCCCGGCTCGAGGCCGACCCGGAGCGGATGACCGATCTGCCCGCCGCGGTCCGGGAGGCGGTCGCGGAGCGGCTGTTCCCGACCCTGCTCACCCCGGTCAAGCACGTCGCGTGCGACGACGGAACCACCAGGAAGACGCTGTGGAAGGCGCATGACGGCACGCTGCTCGAATCGGTGCTGATGCGCTACCCCGACCGGGCGACGCTGTGCATCTCCAGCCAGGCGGGGTGCGGCATGGCCTGCCCGTTCTGTGCGACCGGGCAGGGCGGCCTTGATCGGAACCTGTCGACCGCGGAGATCGTCGACCAGGTGCGGGCGGCGGCAGCCGCGATGCGGGACGGGGACATCGAGGGCGGGCCCGGTCGGCTGTCGAACATCGTGTTCATGGGGATGGGGGAGCCCCTCGCCAACTACAAGCGGGTGGTCGCCGCGGTCCGCCGGATCACCTCGCCCGCCCCGGACGGCCTCGGCATCTCGCAGCGTGCCGTCACCGTCTCGACGGTCGGGTTGGCGCCCGCAATCCGCAAGCTCGCCGACGAGAACATGTCGGTGCGACTGGCGGTGTCGCTGCACACCCCCGACGACGAGCTCCGCGACACCCTGGTCCCGGTCAACAACCGGTGGTCCGTCGCCGAGGTCCTCGACGCCGCCCGGTACTACGCCGACCGGAGCGGGCGCCGGGTGTCGATCGAATACGCGCTGATCAAGAACGTCAACGACCAGGCGTGGCGGGCGGACATGCTCGGCAAGAAGCTGCACAAGGCGCTTGGCCCGCTGGTGCACGTAAACCTGATCCCGCTGAACCCGACCCCGGGCAGCGAGTGGGACGCGGCTCCGAAGGACGTCGAACGCGAGTTCGTGCGCCGCGTCATCGCGCAGGGCGTGTCCTGCACGGTCCGCGACACCCGCGGCCAGGAGATCGCCGCCGCCTGCGGGCAGCTGGCCGCCGAGAACTGAGCGCCACCCACGACAACGGCCGCGCGGCTCCTTCCGGAGCGGCGCGGCCGTTGTCGTGGACGGGTGGCTACCGCGGCTTGCGGCGACGGATGATGTCGCGAACGAGCAGGAACACCATGCCGGCGGCGAGGCCGACGAGCCACAGGTCCTCGACCCGGCCCTCGTGGTTGCCGACCGTGTAGAGCAGCAGGAACGCGGCGAAGAACCAGCCGAGGAAGCGGAACAGTCGCGGCGCCTCACCGCTCCAGCCCCATTCCGCAGAGGGCACCTCGGCGGTGTCGACTTTGCTGGTGACGATGGGCTCGCTGGCGGCCACGGCCGATCCTCCTGCTCGTGCGGGTATGCGGATTGCTCGCATATCGTGGCATACGACCCGACGTCGTAGCGAGCGGGGTGGACATGTGGGAGGGGCGTTTCGGATGACCGTCACAGCTACCGGACGGGTGATGGTCACCGATGCCGGTGTCCCGAAGCGGCACGGTGAGGCCGTGGTGGCGCGGCGAGCCGACGGCCGATGACGATCCTCGTCACCGGCGCCACCGGCAGCGTCGGACGTCTCGTTATCGACCACCTCGTCGACCGGGGTGCGACCGGTGTCCGCGCGCTGACCACCAACCCTGAGCGGGCGGCACTGCCGCCCGGCGTCGAGGTGGCCCTGGGCTACCTGCGCCGACCCGAGACGATGCCACGAGCGCTTGAGGGGGTGCGGAAGATGTATCTCGCGCCGGCGCCCGAGACGGTGCGCACTGTGGTTGCCATGGCCAGGGACGCGGGAGTCGAGCACATTGTCGACCTGTCCGGTGAACCCGAATCGTGGTGGGGAGCGGTCACCCTCGCCGTCGAGGCATCGGGGATCGAGTGGACCCATCTGTGGGCGGGGGAGTTCCTCGAGAACGACCTGGTGTGGGCGGACCAGATCCGCCGCACCGGCGTGGTCCTCGACCCGTATCCCGAGGTGGTCAGCGCCCCCATTGCGATGGACGACATTGCCAGGGTCGCCGCGACCGTGCTCCTTGGTGAGGGGCACGCGGGCCGGACCTACCGGCTCACCGGCCCGACGGCGATCTCGCGCGGGCAGCGGATCCAGGATCTCGGCGCCGCGATCGGTCGGCCGGTGTCCTTCCTGCGGGTGACCCCCGCCGAGGCCGTGACCGTGCTGCGGCCGGTGATGGGGGACAACGCCGCCTTCTACATCGATGAGGCCATCGCCTCGATGGTGGGTGCGCCGCAGGCCGCGACGACCACGGTCGCCGACGTGACCGGGCAGCCCGCGACGAGCCACGCCGCGTGGGCGGCCGCGCACGCCGACCACTTCCGCTGACCGCCGGGCTGTCAGGTTGCTCTCAGGTCGCATCGGGAACAATGGACGGGTGGCAGAACCTACGCGCGTGCTCCTGCTCGGCAGCACCGGCTCCATCGGCACCCAGGCCCTCGAGGTCATCGCCGCGAACCCCGACAAGTTCACCGTCGTCGGCCTGGCCGCGGGCGGTGGCAACATCGACCTGCTCGCCGACCAGATCCGCGCCACCGGCGTCACCCGGGTCGCGGTCGCCGACCCCGCAGCCGCCGCCCGGCTCGACCTGCCCGGCGTGCTCGCCGGCCCGGGCGCCGTCACCGAACTGGTCCGCACCACCGAGGCGGACGTCGTGCTCAACGCCCTCGTCGGGTCGCTCGGCCTCGAACCGACCCTTGCCGCACTCGCATCCGGCGCGCGGCTCGCGCTGGCGAACAAGGAGTCCCTGGTCGCGGGCGGACCGCTGGTCACCGCCGCGGCCGCGCCCGGCCAGATCGTGCCGGTCGACTCCGAACACTCGGCGCTCGCCCAGTGCCTGCGGGGTGGTCGCGCCGACGAGGTGGACCGCCTGATCCTCACCGCGTCCGGCGGCCCGTTCCGCGGCTGGACCGCGGACGCGCTCGAGGACGTCACCCCCGAGCAGGCTGGCGCCCACCCCACCTGGTCGATGGGCCCGATGAACACCCTCAACTCGGCGTCGCTGGTGAACAAGGGCCTCGAACTGATCGAGACGCACCTGCTGTTCGGCATCGACTACGACCGCATCGACGTCACCGTGCACCCGCAGTCGGTCGTGCACTCGATGGTCACCTTCACCGACGGGTCCACGCTCGCCCAGGCCAGCCCGCCGGACATGAAGCTGCCGATCGCCCTCGCGCTGGGCTGGCCGGACCGGGTGCCCGGCGCGGCCACCGCCTGCGACTTCCGGACCGCGTCGACGTGGACGTTCGAACCGCTCGACGGCGCCGTCTTCCCGGCCGTCGACCTGGCGCGGGCGGCGGGGAAGGCGGGCGGATGCATGACCGCGGTCTACAACGCGGCCAACGAGGTCGCCGCCCAGTACTTCCTCGACGGTGCGGCCGCCTTCCCGTCGATCGTGCGGACCGTGGAGCGGGTGCTGGCGGGCGGCGGCCAGTGGTCGGCGGCACCGGCTACCGTGGATGACGTGCTCGCGGCGGATGCCTGGGCAAGGGCACGCGCCCACGAACTCGTCGAGCGGAAGGGCTGACAACCGGCATGTTGATCATCGGCGTGATCCTGTTCGCGCTCGGCATCACCGTTTCGATCGCGCTGCACGAGGCCGGTCACATGTGGACCGCCCGCAAGCTGGGCATGAAGGTCCGCCGGTACTACATCGGCTTCGGACCGAAGATCTTCTCGTTCCGCCGCGGCGAGACCGAGTACGGGCTCAAGGCGATCCCCGCCGGCGGCTTTTGCGACATCGCGGGCATGACCGTGCACGACGAGCTCGCCCCCGACGAGGTCGACCGGGCGATGTACAAGCAGAAGACGTGGAAGCGTCTCGTCGTGATGTCCGGCGGCATCGTGATGAACTTCGCGCTCGGCCTGCTGCTGATCTTCCTGCTCGCGGTGGGCTGGGGGCTGCCGAACCGGGACGACCGCGCGGTGGTCGACGCGCTGGTATGCGTGTCGCCGTCACAGGCCCCGAAGGAGCAGGACTACGCGCTGGCCGACTGCTCCGGCGTCGGTCCAGCGGAGGCGGCCGGGATCGAGCAGGGCGACGTCATCGTCGCGGTCAACGGCACGCCGACGCCGACGTTCTCCGACGTCGTGACCGCGACGCAGCCGGTGACCGGGACCGCGGAATTCACCGTCGAGCGGGGCGGCGAAACGCTGACCGTCGACGTGCCGGTGACGCAGGCGCAGCGGTGGGTCAATAACCGGGATTCGACGCCGGAGAACCCGCTGCCCCCGGTGTCGAAGGAGGTCGGCGCGATCGGCATCGCCGCGCCGCCTGCGTGGGTGGAGTACTCGGCGGTGACCGCGGTCCCCGCGACGTTCGTCTACACCGGGGACCTGTTCGTGCAGAGCGTGCAGGGGCTGATCCAGATGCCGTCGAAGGTGGCCGACCTGTGGACGGCGGTCACCGGCGGCGAGCGGGCGATCGACACCCCGGTCAGCGTGGTCGGCGCCTCGGTGATCGGTGGGCAGGCCGCCGAACGCGGCCTGTGGGAGATGTTCATCGTGCTGCTCGCGTCGCTGAACTTCTTCCTCGGCATCTTCAACCTGCTGCCGCTGCTTCCGTTGGACGGCGGGCACATGGCCGTCGCCGTCTACGAGAAGATCCGCAACAGCCTGCGGATGCGTCGGGGCCTGCCCGCGGGTGGGCCGGTCGACTACATGAAGCTGATGCCGCTGACGTACGTGGTGATCGCGATCGGCGGAGCGTTCATGCTGCTCACGCTCACCGCGGACATCATCAACCCGATCAAGATTTTCTAGCCCGACTAGACTTCCCTGGTACCGCAAAAACGAAAGTAGGCAACCGTGACCAGCCCCGTCGGTTTGGGCATGCCCGACGTCCCCGCAGTCCTCGCCCCGCGTCGCACGACCCGGCAGTTGATGGTCGGGGGTGTCGGAGTCGGCAGCGACCATCCCGTGTCGGTGCAGTCGATGTGCACCACCAAGACGCACGACGTGAACGCCACCCTGCAGCAGATCGCCGAACTGACGGCATCCGGCTGCGACATCGTCCGTGTCGCCTGCCCCCGGCAGGAGGACGCGGATGCGCTCGCGACGATCGCGAAGAAGAGCCAGATCCCGGTGATCGCGGACATCCACTTCCAGCCGCGGTACATCTTCGCCGCGATCGACGCCGGCTGCGCAGCGGTCCGCGTCAATCCCGGCAACATCAAGGAGTTCGACGGCCGCGTCAAGGAGGTCGCGAAGGCGGCCGGGGACGCGGGCATCCCGATCCGGATCGGCGTCAATGCCGGCTCCCTCGACCCGCGGCTGATGCAGAAGTACGGCAAGGCCACCCCGGAGGCCCTCGTCGAGTCCGCGCTGTGGGAGGCGGGCCTGTTCGAGGAGCACGGCTTCGGCGACATCAAGATCTCCGTCAAGCACAACGACCCGGTCGTGATGGTCGAGGCGTACCGGCAGCTCGCCGCGCAGTGCGACTACCCGCTGCACCTCGGTGTCACCGAGGCCGGTCCCGCCTTCCAGGGCACCATCAAGTCGGCGGTCGCGTTCGGCGCGCTGCTGTCCGAGGGCATCGGCGACACGATCCGGGTGTCGCTGTCGGCGCCGCCCGCCGAGGAAATCAAGGTCGGCACGCAGATCCTGCAGTCGCTGAACCTGCGTCCCCGCAAGCTGGAGATCGTGTCCTGCCCGTCCTGTGGGCGGGCCCAGGTGGACGTGTACACCCTCGCGAACGAGGTGACCGCGGGCCTCGAGGGCATGGAGGTTCCGCTGCGCGTCGCGGTGATGGGCTGCGTCGTCAACGGTCCCGGCGAGGCCCGCGAGGCGGATCTCGGCGTCGCGTCCGGCAACGGCAAGGGGCAGATCTTCGTCAAGGGTCAGGTCATCAAGACCGTCCCGGAGGCGCAGATTGTGGAGACCCTGATCGAGGAGGCAATGCGCATCGCCGAGGAGATGGGCAACGATTCGGAATCGGGAACGCCGGTCGTCACCGTCAGCTGACCGCGGACCGTATCCTGTCGGCACGCCCACCGCGTGGGTGATTCAAGTGTCCGATTCGTTCGACGAGACCCGGGGGTGACGGGGTGCTCAAACTCCTCGGCGCCAGGCAACTCGGCGCGCGGGACCGCGCCGACGTGCTCCGGGTGCTCGACGCCGACCCCGTCGCGACGTGCATGGTCGCCGCCCGGGTGCAGGACCTCGGTGTCGAACCGCGTTCGATCAACGGGGAACTGTGGAGTCGCGGCGGGCCCGACGAGTCGCTGTGCTTCTCCGGCGCGAACCTCGTCCCGCTGCGCGGCACCATCGGCGATCTGCGCGCCTTCGCGGACCGGGCGTGCCGGTTCCCGCGCATGTGCTCCTCGCTGGTCGGGCGGGCCGAACTGACGATGCCGCTGTGGGAGATGCTCGAATCCGACTGGGGCCCGGCCCGGGAGGTCCGTGCCGACCAGCCGCTGCTCGCGCTCGCCGCGCGGCCACTCGTCGAACCCGATCCGCAGGTTCGCCTGGTCAGGATGGACGAGCTCGACGCCTACCTCGTCGCCGCCGTCGACATGTTCATCGAGGAGGTCGGTGTCGACCCGCGCGCCGGTGACGGGGGCCGCGGATACCGGCGCCGCGTCGCCGGGCTCATCGCCGCGGGCCGCGCGTTCGCCCGCTTCGAGAACGGCGCCGTGCTGTTCAAGGCGGAGATCGGGTCCGCGTCCCGCCAGGTGGGCCAGATCCAGGGAGTGTGGGTGCACCCCGAACACCGCTGTCGTGGCCTCGGCGCCGCGGGTACCGCCGCGGTCGCCGCCGCCGTCGTCGACGGCGGCCGCACCGCCAGCCTGTACGTCAACAGCTTCAACGCCCCGGCCCGTCGCGCATACGAGCGGATCGGCTTCACCCAGGTGGCCACCTTCTCGACCATCCTCCTCGACTAGCCTGCCCTCGGTCGGCTCTGCCGCCGTGCGTGCCGAGCACCCCGGTCGGGGTACACATCGCGCACGGTCGTTGGGCCGAATGCGTGCGCGGCGCACCTACTATGGGCGTCGATGAAGTCACGTGTCGCCCACCGCGCCCGCACCCCGTTCGTCCTCGCGCTCGCCGGGGCGCTCACCGTCGGGCTCGCCGCGTGTACCCCGAAGCCCGACGGGCCCGAACCGGCGGCCCAGCAGTTCGTGACCGCGCTCGCCGGGCGGGAGACTGCCGCAGCGGCCGCGCTGTCCGACCGGCCCGACGTCGCGCAGCAGGCGCTGGACTCGGCGTGGGACAACCTGCAGGCCGAGTCGATGACCGCGACGCTCGGCGACGTCCGGGTCGCCGGCGACACCGCGACCGTCGGCTACACCTACGAGTGGCACCTTCCGAAGAACCGGGTCTGGACCTACAGCGGTGACCTGCAGATGGGCAGGAAGGATGGGGACTGGGCGGTGCGGTGGAATTCGACCGACCTGCACCCGAAACTCGGTGACACCCACACGATGTCGCTGCGCGCGATACCGGCCCCCCGGGCCAGGGTCAACGAACGGTCCGGAACCGACGTGCTGGTGCCCGGCACCATCGAACGGATCAAGCTGGACGCGCGGAAGGCGGGCGACCTGGGGTCCGTCGCAGGCGCGCTCGCGAGGATCCTGGCGCCGTTCGTCCCGTCCCTGACCGCGCAGTCGATCGCCGAGTCGGCGTCCAGCGTCAAGGGCACCTATCTGGTCGCGAGCCTGCGCGAGGAGGACTACGAGACGGTCGCCGCGTCCCTGACCGAACTGCCGGGGGTCACGGTCGACGAGGAGGCCGACCTGCTGTCCACCGACCGCGACTTCGCGCCCGACCTGATCGGCCAGGTCAAGAAGCGGGTCATCGACGAGGTGGACGGCACCGCCGGGTGGAGCGTCGTGACCGTCAACCAGAACGGCGTCGACACCGACGTGCTGACGGACACCAAACCCCAACCGGCCCCGTCGTTCTCGGTCAGCCTCGACCGCCCGATCCAGGTCGCCGCACAGAACGCGGTCGACGCCCGCACCGAGCAGGCGATGATGGTGGTGATCCAGCCGTCCACCGGGGCGATCCTCGCCGTCGCGCAGAACAAGGCCGCCGACCGGGACGGCCCCGTCGCGTCCACCGGCATGTACCCACCCGGCTCGACGTTCAAGATCATCACCGCTGGCGCGGCGATCGACACCGGCCTCGCGACCCCCGGCACCATGGTCGGCTGCCCGGGCCGGATCGTGATCGGGGAACGATCGGTGCCGAACTACAACGAGTTCGCGCTCGGCACCGTGTCGATGAGCACCGCGTTCGCGCGGTCCTGCAACACCACCTTCGCGAAACTGGCCAGCGAGATGGAGCCGGACACGCTGACCAGGGCGGCAGCGCAGTTCGGCATCGGCGTCGACTACGACGTCCCCGGTTTACCCACCGATGCGGGCTCGGTGCCCCCCGCCGACGACCTGGTGCAGCGCACCGAGGACGGGTTCGGTCAGGGCAAGGTGCTGGTCAGCCCGTTCGGGATGGCCTTGGCCGCCGCGACCGTCGCGAACGGCTCGACACCGGTGCCACATCTGATCGTCGGCGACGAGACCACCGTCGACGGCGAGCGCACCCCGATCACGCCGCAGATGGTCGACGGGCTGCGCGGCATGATGCGCGAGGTGGTCACCTCGGGCACCGCGACCCGGATCGCGGGGGAGGGCGACGTCTACGGCAAGACCGGGGAGGCCGAGGTGGATGGCGGTTCCCACGCGTGGTTCGTCGGCTACCGCGGCGATCTCGCGTTTGCGACGCTCGTGGTCCGCGGTGGCAGCTCCGACAACGCGGTCGCGGTCACCAACGACATGTTCGCCGCGCTGCCCGCGGGGTACTGAGCGGGCGCTACCCGGACACGGGTGCCGCGGCGGCGCCGCGGTGGTCGCGCACGACGGGTTCCGGCTGGGGGGTGCGGTGGTCCCGCACGACCGGTTCGGGTTCCGTGGGGCCGACCAGGACCCCGCCGCCGGGCTCCCCGCCCGGACCGCGGTGATCACGCACCTCCGGTTCCGGGTCGACCACGGTAGGCCCCGGATCCAGGACGCCGTGCGGTGTCGTCACCCGCGGGTCGCTCGGGCAGACCTCCGCGCGCGCCATGCCCGGGTCGTGCGGCGGCATCGGGCACGCGTCCGCGGGATCCGTTGCTCCACCGTCCGGGACGCCGGGGTGCATCGGAGCGGTGAGCGTCGGGTCGAGGTCGGGGACAGCGGCCGCCGACGCGACGCCGGTCAGGCCGAGCGTCAGTCCCGCCGACGCGGCGAGCACGGTGATGATGGTTCGGGCGGTGCGGGAACGGCTCATGAGGGACTCCCTGTGGGTGTTGTGGTCGAGTGCCCCATTAGCGTCCCGCGCGGCGGCTGGCGCGGACACCCACCCCGGGTGGTGGAAGATCCCACCCGCCCTGCGCGAGCGGTCCGGGTCAGGAGTAGATGACGGCGCGGACTACCCGCAGGCTCCGGCGGTCGAGGTAGCAGCACAGCAGGGCGGGCGCGCCGTCGGCGGTGCAGGACGCGGTGACGGCATCGCCGGCGGCAATCACCTTCGTCAGGTTGGTGACGGTGCGGCCGCCGAGGGTGCGCGCGGCGCCGGTGTCGCCCCGCCCCGCGGCCTCGACGAGGTGCCGGACGGCCTGCTTGCCGCGGTCACCGACGCTGCGGACCGCGGCGCCGAACGCGAGCGTCCCGCCGACGCCCTGGTGCCGCAGCATCCGCCCCGCCATCGAAAGGCCGACCCGCACCTTCGCGGGGTCAACGCCCGCGACCTGCGCGAACATCGGGGCCGCCGCCCAGTGCGCGGCGATCCGACGGATTCGGGGTTCGCCGTCGTCGAGGGTGGTCTCGTACAGCAGATGCATCGGCGCCTTCGCGACGACGCCGCCACCGAGCCGGGTCTCGATGGTGACGTCGCGGACCACCGTCATCCCGTCGACGATGTCGTCGCGTTCGACGTGGAAGCGAATGTCGTTGGGAGCGATGAAGGTGTCCCAGAAGCGGGCGAGGGGCTGGCCGCCGCGGCGGCGGCTGCGCCGGTCGTAGAGGCCGCCGAGGACGGGCCTGCCCCCGACCGGGTCCTCGACCACGTGCGACCGCGCGAACAGGCCGAGCCACGCATCCCTGTCGTGGTCGGCGACCGCGGCGGGGGAGGCGTGCGCGAGCGCGAGCAGGGCGGCGGGATCGGCGAGCATGGGCACACCTCGGGGTCGGTGAGGGCTGTGGGCACCGCGGAGTATGCCAGAGTTCTGGAACGTGTTCTAGAAGTCAGTTGGTGGGGCCGTGCGGGTGCGCCGGATCGTCCCCGAGGTACTCCGGGTGCAGTTCGCCCTTGACGCCGAGCTTCTTGTTGACCAGGACGTTCACGAACCACAACACCACCCCGATCGCCAGCAGCGCCCCGGCGATCGCGTACTGGTCGGGGTTGCGGTCGGTCAGCGGGGTTGCCAGGAACGCGCAGCTGAGCGCGCCGACCACCGGAAGCACGGTGGGTGCCCGGAAGTGCTTGTGGTCGACCGGGTTCCGCCGCAGCACCAGGACCGCGACGTTGACGATGGTGAACACGCAGAGCAGCAGCAGAGCGGTGGTGCCGCCGAGCTGGGGCACCTCGCCGACAAACGTGATCAGGCCGAGGGCCAACAGGGTGGTGAAGCCGATCGCGATGTACGGGGTGCGCCGGGACCGGTGCACCCGGCCCAGCTGTGGTGGCAGCACGTGCTGCCTGCTCATCCCGTACAGCAGCCGGCTCGCCATCAGCATGTTGATCAGCGCGGTGTTCGCTACCGCGAACATCGTGATGAACGCGAAGATCCCGATCGGGAACCCGGGCGCCCCGGCCTGCACCACCTTCAGCAGCGGGGTGTCGCCCTCGCCGAGCTCGGCCGCAGGCACCAGCGCGATCGCGGTCACCGACACCAGCACGTAGACCAGGCCGGTGAACAGCAGACCGATCAGCAGCACCTTCGGAAAGATCCGGCTCGGATCCTTGCATTCCTCGGCCATGTTCACCGAGTCCTCGAATCCGACCATCGCGTAGAAGGCCAGCGTGGTCGCCGCGATCACCCCGCCGAGCGCGGTGCGATCCCCGGTGTCGAACGTCATCGCGCGGGAGAAGTCGCCGTCGCCGACGCCGAGCGCCCACATGCCGATGAAGATGATGATCAGCAGGCCCGACAGCTCCACGCAGGTGAGCACCACGTTCACCTTCACCGATTCGCCGACGCCGCGGAAGTTGACCGCCGCGACGATCAGCATGAAGGCGATGCCGAGCAGGGTGATCCCGATGCCGGTGCGCAGGTCGAGGTCGAAGGCCTCGGCGAAGTTCGCGGCGAACGCGCGGGACGCGGTCGCCGCCGACGTGATCCCCGAACACATCACCGCGAACGTGACCATGAACGTCAGGAATTGGATGCCGAACGCCTTGTGCGTGTACAGCGCGGCCCCGGCGGCCTGCGGATACTTGGTGACCAGCTCCAGGTAGCTGAACGCGGTGATCAGCGCGACCCCGAACGCGACGAGGAAGGGCAACCACACCACGCCGCCGACATCCTTGGCCACCTGCCCGGTCAGGGCGTAGATGCCGGTGCCGAGGATATCGCCGACGATGAACAGCAGCAGCAGCCACGGTCCCATCACCCGTCTGAGCGTCGGTTCCTGTCCGGTGTCGGCCGGTGTGGTCATGACGCCTCCTTGAGTGGAATCGCCTTCGGGCCTAGGGCAGCAGGCCGAGCCGCCGCGCGCTCACCACCGCTTCGTGCCGGGAGTGCGCGTCCAGCTTGCCCATCGCGCTGCGCAGGTAGCTCTTGACCGTCTCCGCCCCCAGCGAGAGTCGATGCGCGACTTCGTTGTTCGTGCAACCCAAGGCGATGTGGGCGAGGACGTCGAGTTCCCGCGGCGACAGGGCGACGGCGCCCGGGTCGGCGCCTGCGGAGAGCAGCCCGGCGAGCTTGTCCGCGACCGCACGCAGCCGCCGCCGCAGCGCGTCGTCGGGGACGTCCGTGGCCAGGCTCCGCAGGTCCGCGTTGGCGTCCCGGATGCCCTCGGACACCGCCGCGTCGACGCCACCCGCCGCCGCGTCGCGGGTGCCGAGCAGACGCAGCCTGCGGTCCACCTCGTCGCGGATCGTGATCTCCGCGGCGAGTCGGCGCCCGGACAGTGTCAGCACCTCGGCGGTCCGGTCACCGATCGGTGTCGACTCCCGGATCGCCGCGTACAGCACGGCCCGGGACACGCCGTCGACGACGACCGGCACGGCGAGCACCGACCGCAGCCCCTCGCCGAGGACCGGGCCGTCGAAGTGGTGGGTGATGCTGCGGGCGATGCGGTAGTCGGGGACCGATGCGGGACGGCGTTGGTGGGCGGCGCGGCCGCCGAGACCGGATGTGGACGGCACGGTCAGGCCCCTTAGCCCGTTCGTCCGGGTGCCGAGGAACTCGGTGAGCAGCAGGTTGCCGTCGTGAACCTCGCCGCCGAACAGCACGGGAACACCCGTCAGGCCCGCCGCATGACGCAGCTCGGCGCGCAGCGCGTCGCCGTCCCTGGGACGTAGGAGGGGGCTCGGCATCGGCATCGGTGGCTACCCCTTTCCGGGGGTGGTGAACGGCTCCTGTGAGCTAGATCATAAGGCCAGTGACGTGGTCGGCGTCACGCCCGGAACGGAAGTGGGAGGAACCACCGATGAACGACACCGCGACCCGCGTTGGTGCGCTGCTGGCCCGATACGACACCGCCGACGCCTGCGCGGCCGAGCTGCTGTGCGACCGGCACCCGGCCGACGCCGTCGCGTTCACCGTGATCGACGCGGACCTGTCCTCGCGGGACCTCACCTACGGCGAGCTGCGCGACGAGTCGACGCGGTTCGCCGCCGCGCTCGCCGACCTGGGGGTCGAGGCGGGCCACTGCGTCGCCACCCTGATGGGCAAGTCCGCCGAACTCGTCGTCGCGCTCCTCGGCATCTGGCGCCGCGGCGCCGTCCACGTGCCGCTGTTCACCGCGTTCGCCCCGCCCGCGATCGCGTTCCGGCTGACCTCGGCGGGCGCGCGGGTCGTGGTCGCGGACCGGGACCAGCTGGGCAAGCTCGCGCCGGGCGACGACATCCCCGCCGACGCCCCGTGGACGACGGTCGTCGCGGCGGGAGACCCGGAGTCCGACGCGCAGCTGCGGCTCACCGACCTGCTCGCCGCGCACACCGCGGACGACCCGAAGGGCGCGGCCGTCGCGGTCGGGGGCGCGGCGCCGCTGGTGCAGCTGTTCACCTCCGGCACCACCGGAACGCCGAAGGGGGTGCCGGTCCCGGTGCGCGCGCTGGCCTCGTTCCACGGCTACCTCGAGTTCGGCCTCGACGTGCGTCCCGACGATGTCTTCTGGAACGCCGCCGACCCGGGCTGGGCGTACGGCCTGTACTACGCGCTGCTCGGCCCGATGGCGGCCGGGACCCGCAGCCTGCTGCTGCACGCCGGATTCTCGGCGGCGCTGACCTGGCAGGTGATCGAGCGCTTCGGGGTCACCAACTTTGCCGCCGCGCCCACCGTGTACCGCAGCCTGCGCGCCGACACCGGGCCGGTCCCCGACGGCCTGACGCTGCGGCGCGCGTCGTCGGCGGGGGAGCCGCTGACCCCCGACGTCGTCGCCTGGTCGCGGTCCACCCTCGGCTGCGAGGTGCGCGATCACTACGGGCAGACCGAGCACGGCATGTTCATCGTCAACGCCTGGGCCGACGGCCTGCGTGAGCAGGTTCCGGCCGGGTCGATGGGGCGGGCGCTGCCGGGCTGGTCGTGCGCGGTGCTGCGCGACGACGCCGACGAGGTGGCGCCGCCGCGGACCGCGGGCCGGGTCGCGATCGACACCCGTCGCTCGCCGCTGATGTGGTTCGCCGGCTACGTCGACGCCCCGGAGAAGACCAGGCAGCGGTTCACCGCGGACGGCCGCTGGTACATCACCGGGGACGCGGGCAGCACCGACGAGGACGGGCACTTTTTCTTCTCCTCCCGCGATGACGACGTGATCATCATGGCCGGCTACCGGATCGGCCCGTTCGACGTCGAGTCCGTCCTGGTGATGCACGAGCACGTCGTCGAGGCCGCCGTCGTCGGCATGCCCGATGAGCTGCGCGGTGAGGTGCTTGAGGCGTTCGTTGTGCTCCGGGACGGGGTGGATGGCACCGACGACCTCGAGGCCGAGCTGCAGCAGCTGGTGAAGAAGAAGTTCGCGGCGCACGCCTATCCGCGGACCGTGCACTTCGTGCCGTCGCTGCCGAAGACCCCCAGCGGCAAGGTACAGCGGTACATCCTGCGGCTGCGCCCGTGAGTCCTTTTGGCCCCCAGCGGGACCAGAAGGACTCACGGGTGCGTCAGCGCCTGCGGAGGCGGCCGACGACCAGCAGCGCGAGCAGGGTGACCGCGAGCAGCAGCGTGGTGTTCGCGGCGGCCTGGAACACCTGGCCGCGGTCGGTGAGCCCGAAGATGGTCACCGGCAGCGTCTTCCACGTCGCCGGGTACACCATCACGGTGGCCCCGAGCTCACCCATCGACAGCGCGATGGACAGCCCGGCGGCGGCGCCGATCGCGGGCAGCAGCAGCGGCAGCGTCACCCGCAGCAGCACCCGGACCGGTCCGGCGCCGAGCGACTCGGCGGCCTGCCGGTAGGCGGGGTCCATCCGGTCCAGCGCGGCGGAGACAGAGCTGAACGCGAACGCCAACACCAGCACCGTGTGCGCGAGAATCACGATCCACTTGGTGCCGCCGAGCAACAGCGGCCGCGAGTTGAACGCGATCAGCAGGCCGAGGCCGATCGCCACCGACGGCACCGCGATCGGCAGGTGGAACACGGCGTCGGTGAGCTTCCGCAGCCAGGCCGGCGCCTCCCGTGCCGCGAGCGCCGCCCACGTCCCGACCCCGAGCGCGAGGGCGCCCGCGATGAACGCCGTCTGCAGGCTCACCGCCAGGCTCGCCAGGTTGTCGTCCGACAGGGCGGCGGCGAAGTGCTTGCCGCCCAGGTCCGACGGCAGCGGCCCGGTCCAAGACCCGGCGAGGCCCGCCGCGATGACCGTCGCGATCGGGGCAACGAAGACCACCGCGACCACCAGCCCGAACACGGTCAGCGTGAGTGCCCTAGCGCGCGTTGTCCACAGCAGCACGGCTGCCTCCCATCGGTCGGTTGAACAGGACCCGGTAGCCGACGTACAGCGCGATCGACAGCGCCACCTGCACCGTCGCGATGACCGCGGCGCCGGGCAGGTCGAAGGTCACGATGCCGCGGGTGTAGATCAGCACCGGCAGCGTCACCACGTCCTTCGCCCCGGTGAACAGCACGATGCCGAACTCGTTGAGCGTCAACAGCAGGACCAGTGATCCACCGGACATCAGCGCCGGCCACGCCTCCGGCATCACCACCGTCCGCAGCACCCGGGCCGGTGACGCGCCGAGGCTGGCGGCGACGTCGAGCTGCTCGCGCGGCAGCTGGGTGAACGCGGCGAGCAGCGGCCGCACGACGAACGGGGTGAAGAAGGTGATCTCGGCGGCGATGACGCCGAGCGGGGTCGCGAGGAAGTTCAACGGCCCCTGCTCGGCGCCGGTGATCCGGGTGATCAGGGCGTTGACCGCGCCCGCGGTGCCGTACAGGAACGTGAACGCGAGGGTGATCAGGAACGACGGCAGCGACAGCACCGTGTCGATCAGCCTGCCCACCACCTTCGACCCGGGAAACGGGACGAACGCGAGGACCAGCGCAAGGAACGTGCCAAGCACCATCGCGCCGAGCGTCGACAGCGCCGCGATCTGCACGGTGCGCCACAACGCGTTCCGGAACAGCTCCGACCCCAGCACCTCGGTCCAGGTGGACCAGCCGCGGCCGTCGTCGGTGACGGTGGACTCGGCAAGCACCCGGGCCATCGGGTAGACGGCGAACCCGAGCACCAGCAGCAGCGGCGGCAGCGCCAACAGGGTCGGTGCCCATCGGCGCGGTTCGGGCCGCACCGGGATCGGGTCCGACACCGGGCGGTCCAGGAGCGCGGTCACGACACCGGTCCCGGGGCCGGGACCAGCACCGCGCTCAGGTCGGGGAAGCTCACCCCGACCGGGCTGCCGATCGGTCGACCGTCGTGTCCGGTGACGTCCACGTCGACCGGATGCCCGGGCAGCCCGTCGAGGGTGACGGTGAGGCGGGTGGTTGCGCCGCGCCAGACGCTCCCGGTGACGGTCCCGGCCAGCGCACCCCGCTCGCCGGGGGACACCAGGGTCACCGCGTGCGGCCGGATGCACAGCAGGGCGGCGGAATCGGCGGCCTCCCAGTCGGCGGCACCGGCCGGTGTCGCCGGCGCCTGGGCGGTGACCGGAACACCGGCCAGCGACACCAGGGCGGATCCGCCGATCACCCGGGTCACCGCGGCTGGCAGCAGGTTCGCCCCGCCGAGGAACGCGGCGGTGAAACTGCTCGGGGGCCGCTTCCACAGGTTCTCGGTGGTGTCCACGTCCACCAGTCGGGCGTCGCGCATCACGGCGATCCGGTCGGCGAGCGCGAGCGCCTCGGACTGGTCGTGGGTGACGTAGAGCATCGCGGTGTCCGGCAAGGCCGCCCGCAGCTGCTGCAGTTCGGTGAGCATCGACTGCCGCAGCTGCGCGTCGAGCGCGGCGAGCGGCTCGTCCAGCAGCAGCACCTTCGGGCGGATCGCGAGCGCCCTGGCGATCGCCACCCGCTGCTGTTGCCCGCCGGACAGTTCGCGGGGAAAACGCTTGCCGTAGGCCGACATTCCGACCATTTCGAGGGCGTCCGCGACCCGGCCGCCGATTTCGGACCGCGGCACGCGCTGCGAGCGCAGGCCGAACGCGACGTTCTCCGCGACCCGCATGTGCGGGAACAGCGCGTAGGACTGGACGACGACGCCGATCCCGCGCCGGGCCGGGGGCAGGTCGGTCACGTCGACGTCGCCGAGGCGGACGGTGCCCGACACCGGGCGGTTGAACCCGGCGAGCGCCTTGAGCGCGGTCGACTTGCCGGACCCGCTCGGCCCGAGCAGGGCGACGGTCTCGCCCGGCGCCACGCGCAGGTTGAAGTCGATCAACGCCCGGGTGGCGCCGCGTCCCCGCCCGTAGGCCACGTTGACGCGGTCGAAGGTGATCGCAGGGTGGGTGGCGCCGCGGGTGCCACGGTCGGTGCCGGTGTCCGTGGCGCGCCACCGGGTGTTGATCCTGTTCATGTCAGCTCCCGGTCGCCTTCTGGTACGCGGCCAGGTCGGCGTCGAGGTCGCGCAGCACGTCGTTCCAGTTCGGGGTCCACACGTCGACGCCTGCGAGGGCCCCGGCCGGGGTGTTCGGGTCGGTGCCCTCGCCCGCCGTGAGGTCGGTGCGCACCGAGACGCCGAGCGCGTCGGTGCCGACGGCGCGCTGCGCCTTCTCCGAGAGCAGGTACTCCATCAGCTGCTTCGCCTCCTCGGAGCGGGGGGCGCCCGTCGCAAGGCCCATCACGTAGGGGAGCGCGATGGTGGTGCGGGTGCCGTCCGGGTTCGCCGGGAAGAACAGGTCGAACTGCGAGCCGTCGTCCCTGATCGACGCCAGGTTCATCTGCACGTCGCCGTTCGCGACGAGCAGTTCCCCGTTGCTGACCTTCGGCTGCAGCTTGCCGGTCGACGACGACGGGCCGACGTTGTTGGTCTGCAGCGCCGCCAGGTAGTCGAGCGCGCCCTCCTTGCCCATCAGGTGCTGCAGCAGCAGCAGGACCGCGGTGCCGTCGCCGGCCTGGCCCGGCGTCGAGTACTGCAGCTTGCCCTTGAACTGCTCGGTAAGCAGGTCGTCCCAGGTCGTCGGGGCCGGGTTCGCGCCGGGGTTGGCGATGAAGGTCAGGTAGTTGTTCACCACCGGGACGTAGCTGCCCGCCGGATCCTGCACGTCGGCGGGGACGGCGGAGGTATCGATTCCGCTCGGCTGCAGCAGGCCCTGCGCCGCCGCCTTCTGGATGAACGGGGGCAGCGTCACGACGACATCGGCCTGCGGGTTGGACTGCTCCTTCTCCACCCGGGAGACGACCTCACCGGAGCCGGCCTCGACGAGGTTGACCGCGATGCCGGTCTCCTTGGTGAATTCCTCGAACTGTGGTTCGTACCAGGAGGCGAGTCCGTCGGCGCTGTAGACGGTGACGACACCGCCGTCCGAGTTTGCGGCGGTGCCGGTGCCCCCGCACGCGGTCAGGGTCAGGGCCGTCGCGACCAGTGCGGCCGCGGCAGCGGCGGGGCGGATCGTGAAGGGACGCATCGAAATCCTCACTGTGGGTGAACGGTGTCAGCGGGTGGACAGGACGAGGTCGGCGAATTCGCGGACCGAGGGCAGGACGGCGGTGGCGCCTGCTGCGCGCAGCTCGTCCTCGCCGTGCGCCCCGGTGAGCGCCCCGGCAACGACGGTGGCGCCTGCCCGCAGCCCGGAGGTGACGTCGTTGGCGGTGTCGCCGAGCACGGCGACCTCGCGGACGTCGTCGATCTGCAGGCGCAGCAGGGCGGTCAGGATCAGGTCGGGGTAGGGGCGCCCCCGTCCGGCGTCGGACGGCGCCAGCGTCAGGTCGGCGATCTCCTGCCACCCGAGGGCGGCAAGCAGCTTGTCCTGCGTGCCGCGGCTGAACCCGGTGGTGAGCGCGACCTTGACGCCCGCGTTGCGGAGCGCGGTGATCGCGTCGGCCGCGCCGGCGATCGGTTCGGCGTTGCCCTCGTCGATCAGGCGGTCGTAGGCCGCCTCAAATGCCGCGTTGGCGGCCCGGGCGCGTTCCTCGTCGCCGCCGGTCAACGCGCGGAACACGATGATCTTGGACTGGCCCATCGTGTCGAGGACGTATCGCCGGGCGGCGTCGCCGTCCGGGCCCTCGGTGGGGATTCCGCCCGCGACGGACGCGTCGGCGAAGGCCCGAAGGACGAGTCCGTCGTCGGCGACGGTGGTGCCTGCCATGTCGAGGACGGCGAGGCGGATCGGGGTGGTGGACATGCTGTCTCCTGGGGTTGTCTCTAGAGGCCGAGCTGCTCGGCGGTCTGTTCGGCGAGGGCGGGCCCGAGGGTCATGCCGCGCCCGCCCGGCCCGGCGACGACCCAGATGCCCGCGGCGGGCTGCCCGCGGTGCACCAGCTGGCCGGGGTCGAGGTGCTGGCTGTAGACGCCGGCCCACCGCTGGACGATCGGCGGGAGCTTGCGGCCCAGCAGCTCCTCCATGACGGAGGTCAGGTGCTGGTACGGGGCCTCGTCGACGTCGAAGGTGAACGGCTCGTCGTATTCGTGGGTGTCGCCGATCGTCAGGCCGCCGTGCAGGCGCTGCACGCACAGCAACTGCATCCGGTGCGCCGCCGCGGTCGGGGCCTGCGGCTGCGCCGCCTTCAGGGCCTCGAGGGCGTCGCCGGCGAACCCGGGGTAATAGCGGAGGCTGTCGCCGTCCGCGATCGCGGTGGTGAGTGATTCGCCGAGCGGGGCGGTCTGCATCATCTGCAGCCGGACCCGGCGCAGCGGCAGGTCCCCGGCGAGGTCACGGGCCAGCCCGCCGAGGGTGGCGCCGGGGCACACGATCGCGAGATCGGCGTCGAAGGTCCGGCCGCGGTCGTCGCGGATATGGACGCCGGTGTCGTCGCTGGCCACCTCGCGGGCCTCGGTGGAGGCGTGGAAGGTGTAGCGACCGCTGGCCTCCAGATGCGCGCGGATGGCGGGCAGCGTCACCCGGGATTCGACGGCACCATCGCGGCTGCAGTGCAGGCCAGCGAGGTACCTGCCGCGCAGCGCGGGGTTGACGCCGCGAACCCGGCCGGGATCGAGCAGCGTGAACCCGCGGGCGTCGGCGTCGGGCCGGGCGAGCACCTCCTCCGCGACCGCCACCTCCTCGGGGGTGCGGAGCAGGGTCAGTGATCCGGCCGGACGAAAGCCGATGGCGGGGACCCGGGCGGCCAGGTCCGCCCACAGTTCGCGCGAGCGCAGCGCCGCGTCCAGTTCGTGTTCGGCCCGCCCAGACACCCAGACCAGACCGAAGTTGCGTACCGTGGCACCACGTGCCTCGGGTTCCCGTTCGAGGTGGACCACCTCGTGCCCTCTGCGGATCGCCTCGTCGGCGTGTGCCGTGCCGAGGATTCCGCCTCCCACAATTGCAATTCGCATGAGGGCAGCATGGGCATTGGTCTAGACCAACCGGGGGACGCCCGGGAAACTCCAGGTGAACAGTTGGTATAGACCAAATCTGAGGTACTGTGACGATCGTGAGCGACGACGCAATCGTGTTCGAAGAGGTTGGCGCACTGCCGGATTCGGCCCACCGTCGGCCCGGTGCTGTGGCATCGTGACGGCCGAGAGCGTGCCCAAGCATTTCGTGGTGCGCACCCACGTCGAGGACCTGCTGGCTGGCCTCGCCGAGGGTGATCCGGTCCCCGCGGAGCGCGAACTCGCCGCGACCTGCGGGGTGTCACGGGAGACGGTCCGGCAGGCGCTGCACGAGCTGCTCGTCGCCGGCCGCGTCGAACGGCGGGGGAGGGGCACCGTCGTCGCCCGACCCAAGCTGGTGCAGCCCCTCTCGCTCGGGTCGTACACCGAGGGCGCGCTGAGTCAGGGCCGGGAACCGGGCCGAATCCTGGTGCGGTGGGAGGAGATCGACGCGCGGGAGCGACTGTCCGAGATTCTCGAGATCGCCCCGGGTGCCCCGGTGATTCACCTCGAGCGGGTCCTGCTCGCCGATGGCGAGCGGATCGGACTGGAGAGCACTTATCTGCCGTTGGCGCGCTTCCCGGACCTGGCCGACACCTTCGATCCCGAGGGTTCTCTCTACGCGGCGATCCGCGCCACGGGGGTCCGGTTCGCGACGGCGACCGAGCGGATCGAGACCGTGCTGCCCACCCCGCGCGAGGCGGGGCTCGTCGAGGCGAGCACCGCGCTGCCGATGCTCAAGTTGGATCGGGTGTCCCGGGATGCTGCCGGGGTGCCGATCGAGCGGGTGCGGTCGCTGTACCGCGGTGACCGGATGGCCTTCGTCGCCGAGCTTCGCTGACCCGCCGTGCCCGTCCCGCCCGGATAACGAATTCGGTTCACCGGTGTCGCGACGGGCGAGGGCGACGGACAATGGGCACACATTCCATGTCGACGAAAGGGGTGCCGAAGTGAACCGGACCGAACTCCCGCAGACGTTGCGTCGATCCTCCCGGGAGGTGCAGGAGGCCTTCTCGGCGGCCCACGAGACGGCCGTCAGGCGGTACGGCGAGGGCGAGGACGCCCAGCGTGCCGCGTACGGGCAGCTCAAGCAGGGCTACGAACTCGAGACCGACCATTGGGTGCCCAAGCGGGGGTGAGTCGGATCAGTCGGTGAGGAACCCGGCGCCGAGCGCGGCATAGATCAGCGTGAGCGTCATCAGGACCCAGCCTGCGCCGTGCCACACCGGCCAGGTGCCGCCCCGCTTCCACACCGTGTAGGTGCGGACGAAGGCGCCGAGTCCACCGATCGCCAGGATCGCGGCGGGGGCAATCGCGAGGAGATAGCGGTCGGCGGTCGCGCAGACGGCCGCCTCGGTCGCCGTGCAGTCGCTGCGCCCGAGATAGGCCCAGAGCGCAAGCGCGGCCATGACCGCGAGGGCGGTGCCCGCCGCGATGCAGGTATAGCGGGTGGCCCGCCGGAGTTCCGGCGGATCGTTCCACCGCTTCTCGACGTCGTCCGACATGCCGCGCGCCTCCACCCTGCCGCCCGCCGGGCGGCGGGCGCATTCCACGCTACGCCCGGGTCCGCCGCTCAGCCTGCCTCGTCGACCCGCCGCGCGGCGGACGGCCGTGGCCAGACCCGCCCGGTGCGCCGCTCGACGTCGATGTTGAAGCGCTTGAGCAGGTCCGCGAACAGGGTTCGGTCCTCCTCCGACCAGTCGGCGAGTGCGCCTTCGATGCCGAGGACCCGCAGCGCCCGCTCGTCCTGTAGCCGGCTCAGTCCCTCCTCGGTGAGCCGGAACTTGCGGGCGATGCCGCCGTCCGGATCGGGAATGCGCTGTACCAGGCCGGATCCCAGCATCGCGGTGGTCTGACGGCTCAGCGTGGAGGTGTCCAGGCCGAACGCCTCGGTGAGTTCACCGACCGACATCGGTCCCTGGACGGCCAGCCTGCTGAGCACCACGAAGGCGCTGTGGTCCAACCCGTCGGCGCCGCGTCGTGCGCGGGGCAGGTGCCGGGCGAGCAGCATCGTTTCGAACTGGATCCGATCCGCGGGCGTGTACATCGACGTCCTTCCGAGAGTTGCATCGCGCACGAAGATTGTATCGGGCACCGAATATGTATGATGCAATGAATTTGCATGATGCAAGTCCGAGTGGTGAGGAGGTGCCCGTGGCAAGGTCCGCTGGCGGGGTCGGTGCGGTGAACGAGAACAGGCTCGTGGGGGTGCTCGCCGCGACCGGCATCGTCGCCGCGCTGATGCAGACCCTGGTGGTCCCGCTGATCGGCGACCTGCCGCAGCTGCTGGACACGTCGGCATCGAACGCGACCTGGGTCATCACCGCGACGCTGGTCGCGGGCGCGGTGTGCACCCCGATCACCGGCCGCCTCGGCGACATGTACGGCAAGCGGCGCATGCTGCTGATCGTCACGGTGCCCCTGATCGTCGGATCGCTGGTGTGCGCGCTGGCGACCTCGGTGCTACCGATGATCGCCGGGCGCGCGCTGCAGGGCGTCGGGATGGGGCTGATTCCGCTCGGCATCAGCGCGATGCGCGATCTCCTTCCGCCGCAGCGGCTGAACTCGGCCATCGCACTGATGAGTTCGTCGATGGGTATCGGCGGCGCGTTGGGTCTGCCGCTCGCCGCGGCCGTCGCTCAGAACGCCGACTGGCGGATGCTGTTCTGGGGTGCGACCGCCGTCAGCGTTCTGGTGGCGGGGTTGATCTGGAGGTTCGTCCCCGCGACCCCGGTCGACCCCGCGGCGGGCCGGTTCGATCCGGTTGGTGCCGCCGGTCTTGCCGTCGGGCTGGTCTGCCTGCTGCTCGCCGTCTCGAAGGGCGGCGACTGGGGCTGGACGGACGGGCTCACCGTCGGCCTGGTCGTTGCCGCCGTCGCCGTCCTGCTGGCCTGGGGCTGGTGGGAGCTGCGGGTCACCGACCCGCTCGTCGACCTGCGGACCACCGCGCGGATGCAGGTGCTGCTGACCAACGTCGCTGGCGTGGTCGTCGGGTTCTCGATGTATGCGCAGTCGCTGATCCTGCCGCAGCTGCTGCAACTGCCCGAGAGCACCGGGTTCGGCCTCGGCCAGTCGATGCTTGAGATGGGCCTGTGGATGGCGCCCGGCGGGTTCGTGATGATGGCGGTCGCCGGCGTCGGCGCCCGGCTCTCGTCCGCTCGCGGGCCCAGAATCACCCTGATCGTCGGCGCCCTGATCCTCGCGGTCGGGTACGGGTCCTCGCTGCTGCTGATGGGCTCGGCGTGGGGCATCATGATCGTGGCCTGCATCTGCAGCGCCGGAACCGGTTTCGCCTACGGCGCGATGCCCGCCCTGATCATGGGGGCGGTTCCGCGCTCGGAGACCGCGGCCGCCAACGCCTTCAACGCCCTGACCCGATCCCTCGGCACCGCCGTCGCCGCCGCCGTCGTCGGCGTGGTGCTCGCCCAGATGAGCGTGCCGGTCGGGGACTACACGCTGCCGACGGAGGCCGGCTTCCGGACCGGGCTGCTGATCGGATGCGGTGTCGCGCTGGTCGCGGCGACCGTCGCCGCGGCGATCCCGGCCCGGCGGTCCGCCGCAGCGGACGCCTCGGTGCCGGACCTGGTTGCGCAACGCTGATCGCCCCGCCCGCGGGCCTCCCTCGTGGGCGCCGCCGGGCTCGGCCCCGTCGGTGGTCACGCGGCGCGTAACCTTGACGCCATGTCTGTGCGCGCACCCCTGGTCCCCGGAACCGTCTCGCCGACCCTGGCCGTTCCCGGGAAGATCGAGCGCCCCGAGTACGCATGGAAGCCCACGGTCAACGAGGGCAACGAGCCGTGGGTGCAGACGCCGGAGACGATCGAGAAGATGCGGCTCGCGGGGCAGATCGCCGCGCAGGCCCTGCAGGAGGCGGGTCGGGCCGTCGCGCCGGGGGTGACCACCGACGAGCTCGACCGGATCGCGCACGAGTACATGGTCGACCACGGCGCCTACCCGTCGACCCTGGGCTACAAGGACTTTCCGAAGTCGTGCTGCACCTCGCTGAACGAGGTGATCTGCCACGGCATCCCGGACTCGACGGTGATCCAGGACGGCGACATCGTCAACATCGATGTCACCGCCTACCTCGACGGGGTACACGGCGACACCAACGCCACCTTCCTCGCCGGCGACGTTTCCGAGGAGCACCGCCTGCTCGTCGACCGCACCCGGGAGGCCACCATGCGCGCAATCAAGGCCGTTCGACCCGGACGTGAACTCAACGTGATCGGCCGCGTCATCGAGTCGTACGCAAACCGGTTCGGCTACGGCGTCGTCCGGGACTTCACCGGCCACGGCATCGGCGAGACGTTCCACAACGGACTGGTGATCCTGCACTACGATCAGCCGAACGTGGACACGATCATCGAACCCGGCATGGTGTTCACGATCGAACCGATGATCAACCTCGGCACCGTCGACTACGAGATCTGGGACGACAACTGGACCGTCGTCACCAAGGACCGCCGGTGGACGGCCCAGTTCGAGCACACCCTGGTGGTCACCGACACCGGCGCCGAGATCCTCACGTTGCCGTGACCGGCGGCGCCCTGCTGGTCGCAGGCACCACCTCCGATGCGGGCAAGAGCGTCCTCGTCGCGGGGCTGTGCCGCCTATTGGCGCGTCGAGGGATCTCGGTGGCGCCGTTCAAGGCGCAGAACATGTCCAACAACTCCGTCGTCACCCTCGACGGAGGCGAGATCGGACGCGCCCAGGCGCTGCAGGCGCGGGCGTGTGGACTCGAACCGAGTGTGCGGTTCAATCCGGTCCTGCTCAAGCCGGGCAGCGACCGCACCTCGCAGCTCGTGGTCCGCGGCAAGGCCGTCACCTCGGTCGGCGCCCGCGATTACATGACCCATCGGCAGTGGCTGCGTGGGGTGGTCGCCGACGAACTTGCGTCGTTGCGCGCCGAATTCGACATCGTCGTCTGCGAGGGTGCAGGCTCGCCCGCCGAGATCAACCTGCGCGCAACGGACCTCGCAAACATGGGCCTCGCGCGTGCGGCGGGGTTGCCGGTCGTCGTGGTCGGCGACATCGACCGCGGGGGAGTGCTCGCGCATCTGTTCGGCACCGTCGCGGTGCTCGAGCCCGAGGACCAGGCACTGATCGCCGGGTTCGTGGTGAACAAGTTCCGCGGTGACGTCGGGTTACTGGAACCCGGACTGCGGCAACTGGAGTCGTTGACCGGGCGTCCCACCCTCGGGGTGGTGCCGTTCGCCGAGGGCCTGTGGATCGATGCGGAGGACTCGCTGTCGACCACCGCGGACGCCCCGGTCGGCAGGCCAGCGCCGCCGCGCGGCCGGGACTGGTTGCGAGTGGCCGCGATCCGGCTGCCCCGCGTCTCGAACGCCACCGACGTCGAGGCGCTGGCCTGCGAGCCGGGGGTGTCGGTGCACTGGGTGAGCGAGCCGTCCCGGCTTGCCGACGCCGATCTCGTCGTGCTCCCCGGCAGCAAGTCCACCGTCGCGGACCTGGCGTGGCTGCGGTCCTCGGGGCTCGCCGCCGCGGTGACGTCCCGGGCGGCCGCCGGACTGCCGATTCTCGGGATCTGTGGCGGCTACCAGATGCTCGGCCGCCGGATTACCGACATGGTGGAATCCGGTGTCGGCGCCGTGGACGGTCTCGGCCTGCTCGATGTCGACGTCGAGTTCGCCCCGGACAAGGTGCTGCGGCAGGTGACCGGAATCGCGGACGGAATCGCGGTGTCCGGCTACGAGATCCACCACGGTCGGGTGACCCGGACCGGGGATCCGGCGCTGCTGGGCCACGAGGACGGCACCCCGGAGGGCAGCATTCGCGGTGCCGTCCTCGGCACCCACTGGCACGGCCTGCTCGAGTCCGACGGGTACCGGCGCAGGCTGCTCACCGACATCGCCGTGGCCACCGGCAGGGACTTCACCGTCGCCCCCGACACGTCCGTCGCCGCCGAACGCGCCGCCCAGCTTGACCTGCTGGCCGATCTGGTGGAACGGCACGTCGACGTCGACGAGGTCCTGGCGCTGATCGAACGCGGTGTGCCCGAACGGCTTCCCGTGATCACGTCAGGTCTGACACCGACCACCGGGTGAGGCGGTCAGGGGGTGGCCCTGCGCAGGGCGCCCCACCCGCCGGCCAGTGTCACCGCGGCCACAACCAGCGGCAGTGCCACGGTCGGCACGACCGTCGGCGAGTTCACGAACCACGAGCCGATCTCCGGCCACCACTTCGCCCAGGTGATCACGATGGCGGCCAGGCCGAGCCCGCCTACCACCGCGACGCCCGCCGTGAGCAGGCCGGTGACGCGCCATCGCTGGTAGATCGCGCCGGCGAGCATGGCGATGCCGGTGGCCGCGAGCAGGATCGCGAAGAGCGCCAGCAGCTGGACGGCCGGGTTGTCCGTGGCATAGCGCATGAGCCCGAACATCCGCATGTTCACGCCCCACCCGCCCGTCGCGCTCTCGATCACGGACAACAGTTGGACCGCCACCGCGAAGATCGCCGACTGGCCGAGTGCCATCAGGGCCGTCGCGCGGTAGAACTCGCGCCGGGTCACGCTCAGCCCCAACGCGAACGGGAAGCTCTGAGTCAGCGCCTGGACGTAGAACGCGAACACGAATCCGGAGAGCGAGAACAGGGCGCCGGTGAAGCCCTCGCCTTCCTGGGTGTCGAGAAGATAATAGATCGTCCAGCTGATCGCGAAGGATACGGCGAGAATGCCGATGGGCCACGCCACCAGCAGCGGCCACGCGACGGTGTGCAGGTGCAGCACCGAGATGATCCGGGACGGGGCGGCGCGGTCGTGCGGGGATGCGGGTGCGGATGCGGGTGCGGATGCGGTCGGTGCGGTCATGACGTCGGCTCCTGGGTGGTGGTGCGGATGACGAACTCCTGCAACGACGCCGGTTCGATCGTGGCGCCCGCGGCGGCCAGGCGGGCGCGGGCGGCCTCGTCGGCGGTGATCTCGACCGTCGCCCTGGTGTGGGATCCGAGCGACTCCCGGTGCAGGACGGTGCCTGTCGTTGCGAACCCGTCCACGGCGGCGCTGGGTCCGGTGACGATGACGGCCCGACTGCGGAGGGCGTCGGCGTCGTCGTCGACCACGATGCGGCCCCGATCGACGACGATGACGTGCTCGAGCAGGTTCGCGACCTCGTCGATCAGATGCGTCGACAGCACGATCGTGCGGGGATGCTCGGCGTAGTCCGCGAGCAGGCGATCGTAGAACAGGTGTCGTGCGACGGCGTCGAGGCCGAGGTACGGCTCGTCGAACAGTGTGAGGGGTGCCCGCGAGGCGAGACCGATGATCACGCCGAGGGAGGACTTCATGCCGCGGGAGAGTTTCTTCACCTTGCGGCGGAGCGGCAGCTGGAAGTCGTCGAGCAGTTGCTCGGCGAACTGATGATCCCACCGCTCCATCAGGTGGCCCGCCGTGCTCAGGACGTGCCCGACGCAGAGGTCCTCTGGGTAGGTCTGGCTCTCCTTGATGAAGCTGATGTTCCGCAGCACCGAGGCGTTCTCGAACGGTGCGGCGCCGAACACGGTCGCCGCACCGGAGGTCTGGACGGTCTGGCCGGTGAGGATCGACATGATCGTGGTCTTGCCTGCGCCGTTGCGCCCGAGCAGGCCATAGATCTTGTCGCGTTCGATATCGAAGGAGATGTCCGTGAGGGCGTCGAACTCGCCGTAGCGCATCCCGATCCCGCGCATCGACGCGACCGTGTCGGCCGCGGTCGCAGCGGTGCTGTGCAGTGCCGTCACACTTCGTGTCATCGGGCCACCTCCCTGGTGTCGAGCATGGATTTGATGTCGTCGAGCGGGATCGCGAGGCGTTCCGCCTCCGCGACGAGCGGCTCGATGAACTGGCGCGCGAACGCATCGCGCCGCCGGCGCCGGAGCGTCTCGCGCGCTCCTGCCGTGACGAACATTCCGATTCCCCGTTTCTTGTAGAGGATCCCCTCGGCGACCAGTTGATTGAGGCCCTTGGCCGCGGTCGCCGGGTTGATCCGGTGGAAGGCAGCGAGTTCGTTGGTGGAGGGAACCTGCGTCTCCTCGAGCAGCGAGCCGTCGATGATCGCGCCCTCGATCTGTTCAGCGATCTGTTGGAACAGCGGCCTGCCGTCGTCGATCACGGGAACCGCCCCGCGGTCAGGCTCACTGGTTCAGTACTCATGTAATGAACCATAGAGGCTTGGCGGGCGTTCGACAACCCCGACGGTTCCGGGGCCGCGCCGCGGCTGCGTGTACCGTCCGGTGCCATGGAGTTGACGGAAGTGTCGGTCGGCGGGGTGGTCCGGACGGTTCGGGTCGACGGGCCCGAGAGTGCCCACGTGGTCGTGCTGCTGCCCGGTGCAGGCGAGGACGCGACCGTGTTCGACGCGGTCTGCGAGCGCTTGCACGGCTCCGACCTGCGCACGGTCGTGCCCGACACGATCACCGGCCTCGACGTGGCCGGGCTGCTCGCGCTCCTCGACGGTCTGGGCCTGAGCTACGTCAACCTGGCGGGCGACCGCGAGGGCGGGGCCCTGGCCTGGGAGGCCGCGGCCCGGACCTTCGGGCGGTTCAAGAGTCTGGTCGTCGCCGACAGCCCGCACCCCGCGGTCGCGGGCGGGGACTGCCCGGCCGTCGAGATCCCGTCCACCCTGCTGATCGGTGGTCCGGACGCCCGCCCCGAGGCCGACGCCAGCGGGCGGCGCTGCTACTCCGACTTCCGCGTCGTCGAACTCGCGGTCGGCTCGGTGCCCCGCGACGCGGCGGCCGCGTTCGCCACCGAGATCTCCCTGCGCACCAGCATGTGGTGAGAATCGTCGGCGGCCGCCACGTGCCGTGGTGCGCCGATCAGCGCGGCCGGGTGGACTCCCGGTGGTCCTCGCTGGCGGCCGTCGGTTCCGGTCTGGGATGCGAGAGGTCCTGCAGGCCTGCGACCCGCAGCAGATCGAGTTTCGCCGCGTCGGCGGAGCCGGGTACCGCCGTGTAGACGACGATCCGCAGATCGCCGCTGCCCGGTGCGCCGAGGACATCGCAGTCGACGGTAATGTCGCCGACCGTCCTGGTGCGCACGGTCTTTCGGCTGGACCGGTGCAGCGCCACGTGTGCCTGCGCCCACCGCGCCGCGAACTCGGCGGACTCCGCGAGCAGGCGGTCGACGAGGTTCCGCAGCGGGGCGTCGTCGGGGTACCGCCCCACCGCGGAGCGCAGGTCCGCGACCAGGTCCGCTCGGAACTCCTCTTCCCCGGCGGTGGTGTGGGTGACGGCGGTGCTTGTTTCGGTGAACACCAGCCAGACAAGATTTCGCCGGAGCCCGGACAGCGACGACGGGTCGCCGAGCAGGGCCGCCCAGAGCGGATTCCACAGCAGGATGTCGTGTGCGGCGCTGTACACGCTGACCGGCACGTCGCCGAGACGGTCCACGATGCGTTGGACGCCGGGACCCACGTGCCGCGGCACCGAGGAGGGCGTCGCGGCGGCGACGCCGCCGACCCGGTACAGGTGGTCGCGCTCGTCGTCGGTCAGCCGCAACGCGCGGGCTAGGGCGCCGAGCAGTTGCGCCGAGGGGTTGGTTGCCCGACCCTGCTCCAGCCGCACGAGGTAGTCGACGCTGACTCCCGCGAGCATCGCGAGCTCCTCGCGTCGCAGCCCCCGCGCGCGTCGACCCGTTCCCGGGGGCAACCCGACCTGCTCTGGCTGCACCCGGTCGCGCCAAGCGCGCAGCACCCGCGCGAACTCGTCCATGCCCCCATCCTGCTCGCTACCGTCGCGAGGTGGGTGGTACTGCCGGACCCACCGTGGGTCTGTGCCTGGTGCGTGCGCCGGAGCCGCGCAACCGTGGTGGGCATGACCACCACACTCATCACGGGAGCCAACCGAGGCCTCGGCCTGGAGACCGCCCGCAGGCTCGTCGACGCCGGGCACACCGTCTATGCGGGCATGCGCGATCTCGCCTCCGCCGCGGAGGTGCGTAGGCACGGTGCCCACCCGGTGCAGCTCGACGTCACCGACCAGCGCAGCGTCGACCGGGCGCTCGCCGGGCTGCCCGAGCTTGACGTCCTCGTGAACAACGCGGGCGTCCTCGGCAGGTCCTTCGGCGTCGATGACCTCGATGTCGCCGCCGTGCAGCAGGTGTTCGACACGAACGTTCTCGGGATCGTGCGTCTCACCCAGGCCGCGCTCGCGCTGCTGCGGGACTCGGCGAATCCGGTGATCGTCAACGTCGCCTCCGGCGTCGGATTCGCCCGCGCGTTGAGCACTCCCGGCAGTGACGAGTACGCCGTTCGGGGGGTGCCCTACGCATGCTCGAAGGCGGCCGTGATCGCGCTGACGGTCCAGTACGCCAAGAGCCTGCCCGGATTTCGGATCAACGCCAGCGACCCGGGCTACACCAGCACCGACTTCAACCGGCACACCGGGCACCAGACGGTGACCGAGGGAACGGATGCGACGGTGATGCTGGCCCGGCTCGGTCCCGACGGCCCGACCGGACAGTTCTTCGACCGCGCGGGCCGCATCGAGTACTGAGCAACCGCGCGACCCGCTCGCCGGGCCAGGGGCGGGCGGGCCACCCGCGGCCGCGACGCGCACTACACTCTGCCGGTGCTCGACACCGTCCCCGCCCCGCCCGACATCACCTCGGTCCGTTCCGCCCTTCGCTCGCCGCGCAGGCTGCGCACCGAGATCCTCGCCGGGTTGGTGACATCGTTGGCGCTGATCCCCGAGGTGATCTCGTTCGCGGTCATCGCGGGCGTCGATCCGAAGGTGGCGCTGTACACCTCCTGCATCATGGCGATGACGGTCGCGATCGCCGGCGGCCGCCCCGCGATGGTGTCGGCGGCGGCGGGGGCCACCGCGTTGGTGATCGCGCCGCTCGTCGCGGCGCACGGCATCGACTACCTGATCGCCGCGGTGTGGCTCGCCGGGGCAGTGCAGATCGCGTTCGCGGCAGCGGGCCTCGCGCGGCTGGTGCGGTTCATCCCGAGGTCGGTGATGATCGGGTTCGTCAACGCGCTCGCGATCCTGATTTTCAGTGCCCAGATTCGGCACCTCGTCGACGTTCCGTGGCTGGTGTATCCGCTGGTGGTCGCGGGGATCGCGATGGTGGTCCTGGTTCCGCGGCTGACGCGGGCGGTCCCGGCGCCGCTGATCGCGATCGTCGTGCTCACCGGGATGGTCGCCCTGTTCCGGCTGGACGTGCCCGACGTCGCCGACCAGGGCGCGCTGCCGTCCGGTCTGCCGACGTGGATGATCCCGGACGTCCCGCTCACCTGGGAGACTCTGACGATCATCGCGCCGTTCGCCCTCGGCCTGGCGCTGGTTGGCCTGCTCGAATCGCTGCTCACCGCGAAACTCGTCGACGACCTGACCGGCACCGAGTCGGACAAGACCCGCGAATCCCTGGGGCAGGGCGTCGGGAACCTGGCGGGCGCCCTGTTCGGCGGCATGGGCGGCTGCGCGATGATCGGCCAGACCATGATCAACGTCAAGGAGGGTCGCGCCCGAACCCGGATCTCCACGTTCCTGGCGGGCCTGTTCCTGTTGGTGCTCTGCCTGACGGTCGGCGATGTGGTCGGCGCGATCCCGATGGCCGCGCTGGTCGCGGTGATGGTGCTGATCGCGGCGACCACCTTCGACTGGCGCAGCATCGCCCCGCGCACGCTGCGGATCATGCCGCGCAGCGAGACCGTCGTGATGATCGTGACGGTCGTCGGGACCCTGGCGACCGAGAACCTCGCGGTCGGCGTTGTCCTCGGTGTCCTGGCCGCGATGGCCGCGTTCGCGCGGCGGGTCGCGCACCAGACGACGGTCACCGTCGAGGACCGCGACGGAGACCGGGTGTACCGGCTGACCGGGCAGCTGTTCTGGGCGTCGAGCAACGACCTGGTGCGCCGGTTCGACTACGCGGGCGATCCGTCGTCGGTGATCATCGACCTCGGGGCGGCCGACGTGTGGGACGCGTCCACGGTCGCCACCCTCGACGCGGTGCGGGAACGGTACGCGGCGCTCGGCAAGTCCGTCCGGATGGTGGGATTGACCGGGGCGGGCCGAGACCGTGTGGACCGGCTGTCGGGGAGGCTGTGACCGTTCACCGCATATTTGTCGCCGTCCGGCGCCGCGCGTATACGCAGGATTTGAACTATCTACCGTCGGCGCATTAACGTGCAGTCACACCCGACTCGTACGCGGTAGCAACGATCTCGTTCGGAAGGACCTCGATGCGCGGCACGGCACGCACCGCCGACCCCACGACCATGTGTCGTGGTTGTCGCATGCGCCAGCGCTGAGACGAGAGCCCCGCGACGGCACCCCGGCCGCTCCGCAACTTCCCGTGATTTCCCGGGCACCGACTCGTCACAGCGCCTGTTCTTCCCGGTGCCCGTGGCGAAAGGATCCGTCCCATGTCCGCCCCCGCCCTCCCGATCATCGATCTGGAGAACCTCGACGTCGACGCCCTGCGCCGGGTCACCCACGAGATCGGGTTCTTCTACCTCACCGGTCACGGCATCGACCAGCGGCTCACCGACGACCTGATCGCCACGGCGCGCGCGTTCTTCGCGCTGCCCGAGGCGGACAAGCTTGAGATCGAGAACGGGAACTCGCCGCAGTTCCGCGGCTACACCCGCGTCGGCGGCGAACGCACGCAGGGCTACATCGACTGGCGCGAGCAGCTCGACATCGGCCCCGAACGGGCTGCCGTCGACCCGATCGACCCGGCCCGCCCGTGGGACGTGCTGCACGGACCGAACCTGTGGCCGACCGCGGTGCCGCGGCTGCGGCAGCTGGCGCTCGAGTGGTCGGCGCAGGCGCAGGACGCGGGCCTGCGGCTGATCCGCGGCTGGGCGGTCTCGCTCGGCGCGCCAGCGGACTTCTTCGATGCCGCCTTCGCCGACCCCGACCCGCTGCTCAAGATCGCCCGCTACCCGGGCCACGACGGCTCGGTCACCGACCAGGGCGTCGGTAGCCACAAGGATGTCGGCGCGCTGACCCTGCTGTACCCGGAGCCCACCAGCGGCGGCTTCCAGGTGGAAACAGATGGCGGATGGTTGGACGTCGACCCGCTGCCCGGACATCTGCTCGTCAACATCGGCGAACTGCTCGAGGTCGCCACCGGTGGCTACCTCAAGGCCACCGTGCACCGGGTGCGCCCGCCCGCCGCGGGCACGGACCGGGTGTCGTTGCCGTTCTTCCTCAACCCCGGCTACGACGAGGCCCTGCCGGTGATCCCGCTCGCGCCGGAACTCGCCGCCGACGCGGCGGGCGTCGGCCCGGACCAGCACGGCGGCACCCTGCACGCCCGGTACGGGCTCAACGCCCTCAAGTCCCGGCTGCGCGCCCACCCCAACGTCACCGAGCGGTACCACCGCGACCTGCAGGGCCTCCCCGCCCTGCGCGGCTGACCGACCCACCCACCCGGAAGGTATCTCCCGAATGCTCCTGCGCCGCACCGCAATCCTGTCCGCCGCCGCCCTGCTCGCCGCGGGCCTCGCCGCCTGCTCGTCGGGGAACGACGCCGAGACGCTGGTGATCTCCGCATCCAGCACCCCGCACGTCGAGATCCTCGAGCACATCGCCGACTCCGGAGTGCTCGGCGACGTCACGCTCGACATCAAGCCGGTCACCGGCGAGATCGACCCCAACGAACTCCTCGCCGCGGGGGACGTCGAGGCCAACTACTTCCAGCACGCCCCCTACCTGTCGGACTGGCAGAAGCAGAAGGGCGTCGACGATCTCGTCTCGGTCGCCGACGTGCACCTCGAGCCGATGGGCCTGTACTCGGAGAAGATCACCGCCGTCGACCAGCTCGCCGACGGCGCCACCATCGCGCTGCCCAAGGACACCACCAACTTCTCCCGCGGCCTCTATCTGCTCGAGTCCGCCGGCCTGATCGAGATGGACGTCCCGTTCGCCGATGCCAACCTGTCCGTCGTCACGCAGGCCAACATCAAGGCGAACCCGAAGAACCTGAAGTTCATCGAGATCGAGCGCTCGCAGATCGCCCGCAACCTCGGCGACCCGCAGATCACCGCCGCCGTCATCAACTCCAACTACGCGCTCGAGGCCGGCCTGAACCCGACGACGGACACGCTCATCGCGGAGAAGGCCGAGGACAACCCGTTCGCGAACCTGCTCGTCGTCCGCGCCGCGCAGGAGAACGATCCCGGCGTCCAGGCGCTCGCCGCGGCGCTGCAGTCCCCGGAGACCGCCGCCTGGATCGAGGAGAACTACTCCGGCGCCGTCATCCCCGTGCACGCGGCCGGCTGATGATCACCGTCGAAAGCCTGGTCAAGACCTTCCCCGCAGTCGGAGGCTCGGGGGAGGTCGCGGCCCTGCGCGGCATTGACCTCGACATCGCCGAGGGCGAGATCTTCGGCATCGTCGGGCCGTCCGGGGCGGGCAAGTCGACGCTGCTGCGCTGCCTGAACCTGCTCGAGCAGCCCACCAGCGGGCGCATCCTGCTCCGCGGTGACGACCTGTCGCGGCTCTCCGGTGCTGGCCTGCGGGCCGCCCGCCGCCGCATCGGCACCGTGTTCCAGCAGTTCAACCTGCTGCACTCGCGGACCGTGCGGGCCAACGTCGAGTTCCCCCTCGAACTGGCCGGGGTGGGCCGGGCCGAGCGCCGCGCCCGCGCCGACGAACTGATCAAGCTCGTCGGGCTGGCGGGCAAGGAGAAGGCGTACCCGTCGCAGCTGTCCGGCGGCCAGCAGCAGCGCGTCGGCATCGCCCGCGCGCTCGCGTCGAACCCGGACGTGCTGCTGTGCGACGAGGCGACCAGCGCCCTCGACCCGGACACCACCGACCAGGTGCTCGACCTGCTCGCCGAGGTGAACCGGGCGATCGGCGTCACCGTCGTCCTCATCACCCACGAGCTCGGGGTGCTGCGCCGCATCTGCACGTCCGCGGCCCGGCTCGACGACGGCCGCATCGCCGAGACCGGGCGCATCCTCGACCTGGTCGCCGCGCCCGGCTCGATCCTCGGCTCGGCGATCGTCCCGGTCGGGGGAGACCCCACCGAGGAGGTGAGCGACACCGCGATCGTCACCACCATCGGCGACGACGCGCACGGCCCCTGGCTCTCCCAGCTCGTCCGGGCACTCGACGTCGACATCTCCGTCGTCGGCGGCCGCGTCGAACAGGTCGCCGGGGTCACCGTCGGTCGGTTGCGGCTGAGCTTCGGACCCGATGTCCGCCGCGCGGACGTTGAGGCGTTCGTCGCCGCCCAGCCGAACACCACGCTCGCGTGGGGCGCCGACGCCCACCTGGAAGGGGTGCTCTCGTGAACAAAACGTCCTGGCAGGACTCGCTGCCCGACGTGTGGGAGGCGACCCTCGAAACGCTGTACATGGTTGGCGTCGCGTTCCTGCTCACCGTGGTCGGCGGCGTCCTCATCGGGGTGGTCCTGCATCTGACCTCGCCGTCCGGGTTGTGGCCGCAGCGGGCGTTGAACGCGGTGCTCGGCGCGATCGTCAACGTGTTCCGGTCGCTGCCATTCCTGGTCCTGATGATCGCGCTGATCGGGTTCACCCGGCTGATCGTCGGCACCGCGATCGGCCCGACCGCCGCGATCGTGCCGCTGACGATCGGCGCGATCCCGTTCTATGCCCGCGTCGTCGAGTCCGCGCTGCGGGAGGTGCCCGTCGGCCGGGTCGAGGCCGCGCAGGCGATGGGCGCCACCAACGGGCAGATCGTCCGCACGGTGCTGCTCCCGGAGTCGTTGTCGGCGCTGATCGCGGGCGCGACCCTGACGTCGGTGCTGCTCGTCGGGTACTCGGCGATGGCCGGTGTGATCGGCGGCGGCGGGCTCGGCGACTTCGCGATCGTGTACGGCTACCAGCGGTTCAACACGCCGGTGCTGCTCGTCGCGGTCGTGGTGCTGATCGTCATGGTGCAGATCATGCAGACGATCGGTGACCGCGCGGTCCGGGCACTGGACCACCGCAAGTAGGCGCGCGCTCCGCGAACCGTGCGTGCGGTGCACCCCGGCCGGGGTGCTCCGCACGCACGGTTCCGGTCAGAGGCCAAGCAGCGCGTTCTCGACGACCTCGGTGAGCGCGGGATGAATCCAGTACTGCCCCAACGCCATTTCCCGGGCGGGCAGGCCGAAGCTCATCGCCTGGATCAGCGGCTGGATCACCGTCGACGCCTGGGCGCCGAGCACGTGCGCGCCGACCAGGCGACCGGTGCCGCGGTCGGCGATCACCTTGCACAGTCCCTCGTCGTCCTCCATCGCCCACCCGTAGGCGACGTCGGCGTAGCGCTGCACCTTCACCGCGACATCCAGGCCCCGCGCGCGGGCCTTCGCCTCGGTCAACCCGACCGTGGCGATCTGCGGGTCGGTGAACACCGCGGCGGGCACGAACCTGTGGTTTGTTCGCGCCAGTTCCGTGCGGGCCGGGTCGGCGCCGTTCCCCCAGGCGTCGCGCAGCAGGTTCGCCTGCACCACCCGCGCCTCGTGATTGGCGACGTGCTTGAGCTGGTGCGGCGACGACACGTCCCCGAGCGCGAAGACGCCCTCGGCGGCGGTGCGCTGGAACTCGTCGACGACGACGCGGCCCCGATCGTCCACGTCGACGCCGGCGGCGCTGGCACCGAGCCGGTCACCGTTCGGGGTGCGGCCGGTCGCGACGAGCAGCGTGTCCCCGGCGACGACGGTGCCGTCCGCGAGCACCGCCTCGACGCCGCCTGCGGCGTCCCGCAGCTCGGCGACCGGATTTCCGAGGTGCACATCCCATTTCGAGCGCGCGAGGTCGGTGAACCGCTGCGAGATGTCGACGTCGAGGTCGCGCAGCAGGCGGTCGCCGCGGCCGATGATCGACACCTGGGCGCCGAGGGCGGAGAAGACGTGCGCGAATTCGGACGCGATGAACCCGCTGCCGAGGATCACCAGCCGCTCGGGCAGGTCGGGCAGGCGCATGATGTCGTCGTTGGTGACGTACCGGACACCGCTGCGGGTCACCACGTCGGGGATGACCGGCCGGGATCCGGCGGCGATCACCACCTGGTCGGCGGTGATGACCTCCCCGGTTCCGGTGCGGATGGTCCGGGGGCCGGTGAAGGTCGCGTAGCCGGGGAACACGGTGGTGTTCGGGCTGCCGTCCCGCCGATACCGTTCGCCGCCCTCCGAGATCGGGTCGATGCGGCCGAACACCCGTTCCACGATGTCGTTCCACCGCACCTTTTCCACCCGCGCGTCGACGCCGTAGCGGGACGAGTCCCGGATGGTGCGCGCGACCTCGGCGGCGTAGACGAACATCTTCGTCGGGATGCAGCCCACGTTCAGGCAGGTGCCTCCGAACGTGCCGCCCTCGCAGACCGCGACGGTCATGTCGGCGAACCGGTCGTCGAGAATGGTGTTGCCGGAACCGGATCCGATGATCGCCAGATCGAAGTGGGTCACGAGGGCCGCCCTTCCGTCGCGCCCTGCCGCTCCAACCAGTCCAGCCACTGATCGACCTCGTCGAACGCCTGTTTGCGGGGCACCTCGCGGGACAGGAACACGTCGTGCCGGGCACCTTCGATCGGAACGATGGTGGTGCGGTCGCCCAGGCAGCCCGCCCAGCGCGCGATCTGCTTGACGTCGAGCACCAGATCCGCGGCCTCCGACTTCTCCGTGTACCGCATCGAGTAGTGCGTCACCTTCGAGCGCAGGATCAGCGACGGCACCCCGATGTCGAGGCCCCGATGCAGCCGCGCCTGCGCGCGGCGGACGGCGCGCAGCCACCCGAAGGTCACCCCGTACCCGCGCAGCGGCTTCCATTCGAGGTCGTAGTCCCATTCGCCGCGTTGGCTGCGGTGCAGGGTGCGGCCGTACACGTCCATCGGCGGCTGCTTGAGTTCGAGCTTGTCCCGGAGTCGGCCGACGGTCCGGATCGCGACCGTCCCGACGTTGCGCACGTACGACGGGCCCTGCAGGTCGAACCACGGGCTGTTGAGGATCGCCCCGGCGACCCCGGCGGCCGCGCTGCCCCCCGGCCGGGCATTGAGCCGGTCCAGCCACATCGGCAGGATCAGGCCCCCCGTGGAGTGGGCGGTGAGCAGCACCGCACCGCCCTGCACCTGGTCGCGGACCGTCGCAAGCGCCCACTCCAGTTCGGCGTCGTACAGTGCGAGATCCGTCACGAAGTGCGGGGTCTGGCCCGGCCGCCGCGAACGGCCACACTTGCGCAGGTCCAGCGCGAAGAAGTCGTATCCCCGCCCGTGGAAGTGCTCGGCGATGTGGGTCTGGAAGAAGTAGTCGGTGAATCCGTGCAGGTAGAGCACCGCGCGGCGGCGGGGTGTCGCCCCGTCGGGCCGGTATCGGACGAGGGTCGCGACCACCTCGCCCTCCCCGTCGGGATCCGTGCCGAGCGGCAAGGTCGTCTGTTCGTAGCCCTCGCCAAGGAGGTCCCGCACCCAGGTGGTCACAGATCACAATCGTAGTGGGCGTTAATGTGAACTCGGGGGAGCACAATTGAGGCGAGGTCAACCCCGCTCATACGCGCGGGTAACCTACTCCGCGTGCAGTCGGCGTGACTGCCGCTGCCAATGGACAAGGAAGTCGATTTTCCAGTGTCAGACAACACCGCGGTACACAAGACCGATGTAGTTCTCGTGGGTGCGGGCATCATGAGTGCCACGCTCGGTGCCCTGCTCCGGCAGCTGCAGCCGGACTGGTCGATCAGCGTGTTCGAGCGTCTCGACGCCGCCGCCGCCGAGAGCAGCGACCCCTGGAACAACGCAGGCACCGGACACTCGGCGCTGTGTGAGCTCAACTACACGCCTGCGACCAAGGACGGCTCGGTGGACATCACCAAGGCCGTCAACGTCAACGAGCAGTTCCAGGTGTCGCGGCAGTTCTGGGCCTACGCGATCGAGAACGGCATCCTCACCGAGCCGAAGGAATTCGTCAACCCGATCCCGCACGTGAGCTTCGTGCACGGGGCGGAGAACGTAAAGTACCTGCGGGCCCGCTACGACGCCCTCGCCGGCCACCCGCTGTTCGCGGGGATGGAATACACCGAGCGCCCCGACGAGTTCGCCAAGCGCCTGCCGCTGATGGCCACCGGTCGTGACTTCTCCGATCCGGTCGCGTTGAACTGGACCGACGGCGGCACCGACGTCGACTTCGGCGCCCTGACCAAGCAGCTGCTGGGCAACATCGGCGCCACCGGCGGCACCGTCCACTTCGGCCACGACGTCCGCAACATCACCAAGCAGTCCGACGGCAGCTGGACCCTGAAGGTCGTCAACCAGCGCACCGGCGACAAGAAGACCGTGAACGCGAAGTTCGTCTTCGTCGGCGCGGGCGGCGGTGCGCTGCACCTGCTGCAGAAGTCGGGCATCGCCGAGGCCAAGGGCTTCGGCGGCTTCCCGGTCTCCGGCGAGTTCCTGCGCTGCACCAACCCGGAACTGATCGAGCAGCACAACGCCAAGGTCTACGGCAAGGCCGCGGTCGGCGCACCCCCGATGTCGGTGCCGCACCTCGACACCCGCGTCATCGGCGGCAAGAAGGGCCTGCTGTTCGGCCCGTACGCCGGCTGGTCGCCGAAGTTCCTCAAGAACGGCAAGGTCACCGACCTGCCCGGATCCATCAAGCCGAACAACCTGATGTCGATGCTCGGTGTCGGCGTCACCGAACTCGGCCTGACGAAGTACCTCATCGGTGAGCTCCTGCAGTCGGCCGACGACCGGATCGAGACGCTGCGCGAGTTCGTGCCGCGCGCGACCGGCGGCGACTGGGAACTGATCACCGCGGGTCAGCGGGTGCAGGTGATCCGCAAGAAGGGCGGCGGGGGCGTGCTCGAGTTCGGCACCGCCGTCATCAACGCCGCGGACGGCACCATCGCGGGTCTGCTCGGCGCCTCGCCCGGCGCGTCCACCGCGGTCCCCGCGATGCTCGACGTCCTGCAGCGGTGCTTCGGGGACCGGTGGAGCGCATGGGAGCCGCAGCTCAAGCAGATGGTCCCGTCGCTGGGTCTGAAGCTGTCCGACAACGAGTCGCTGTTCCGTGAGGTGTGGGACTGGAGCAACCGGGCGCTCGAGCTCGAGGCCCCCGTCGAGGTCGCGGCCGCCGCATCCGCCTGATCCGTCCACCCGTTCACCGGCCGTCACCTGCCCAGGTGGCGGCCGGTGTCGTTGCACCGGATAGAGTTCGCGGCGAACATCATGTTTCCCGTCGCGGGGAAGTCCTGTGGAAGTCAGGCGCGGTCCCGCCACTGTGACGGACACCGAGCCACGATCGGTTCCGAAGTCAGATTGCCGCGGCGGCGGAACTTTTCGTCCGACCCCCGGCGCGGAGACCGGGGAGTGAGGAGAGTGGCGCCGTGACGCAACAGGATTCGGCAGACCCCGGTTTTCCGTTCAGTGCCATCGTCGGGCAGGACCAGCTGCGGCTGGCGCTGACCCTGTGCGCCGTGCATCCCGGCATCGGCGGAGTGCTGGTGCGCGGCGAGAAGGGCACCGCGAAGTCGACGGTGGTCCGCGCGCTCGCCGCGCTGCTGCCCCCGACGGCGGGCGGCGACCCGGCCCGCCTGGTGGAACTGCCGGTCGGCGCCACCGAGGACCGGGTGATCGGCTCCCTCGACCTGGAGAAGGTGCTCCGGGACGGCGAGCGTGCCTTCCAGCCCGGCCTGCTGGCCGCCGCCCACGACGGTGTGCTCTACGTCGACGAGGTGAACCTGCTGCACGACCACCTCGTCGACGTGCTGCTCGACGCCGCAGCCATGGGCCGCGTCCACGTCGAACGCGACGGTGTCTCGCACTCCCATCCCGCCAAGTTCGTCCTCGTCGGAACAATGAACCCGGAGGAGGGCGAGCTGCGTCCGCAGCTGCTCGACCGGTTCGGCCTCGCCGTCGACGTCGCCGCGTCCCGAGACGTCGACGTCCGCATGCAGGTGATCCGCCGCCGCCTCGACTTCGAGGCCGACCCCACCGGATTCGCGGCCGGCTACGCGGGCGCCGACGCCGACACCGCCGCCAGGATCGCCGCCGCGCGGGCCGCGCTGCCCGCGGTCGGCCTGCCCGACACCGAGCTGCGCCGGATCGCCGCGCTGTGCGCCTCCTTCGACGTGGATGGAATGCGCGCCGACCTGGTCCTGGCCCGCACCGCGACCGCGCACGCGGCATGGCGCGGTGCGACCGAGGTCGCCGAGCCGGACGTGCGGGTCGCGGCCGAGCTGACCCTGCCGCACCGCCGCCGCCGCGACCCGTTCGACGAACCGGGCCTGGACCAGCAGCAGCTGGACGAGGCGATGCGGGACGCCGACGAGCAGGCCCGCAGTCACTCCGAGCCCGAGCCCGAGCATGACCCCGAGCCCGACCCCGACCCGGACGGTCCCGGTGGCGGCGCCCCCGCCCCGGACGCCGGTGGCCCCGCACCCGACGCCCCCGCCCCGGATGGTGCGGCGCAGGCCGAGGAACCAGAATCGACCGGCCCCGGCGCGCCGCCGGAACGCCCGGTCGGCGCGCCGACCGGCCAGTTCCGCACCCGGCTGCTGACCGTCCCCGGCGTCGGCGAGGGCGCGCCGGGCAGGCGGTCCCGGTCCCGGTCCGTACGCGGGCGGACCGTGCGCGCGACCACCGACCCCGGTCGCGGCCTGCACCTGGTCGCCACCCTGTTCGCCGCCGCCGAGCACCAGTCCACGCGTGGGCGCACCGACGGCCGGATGCTGTTGGCGCCCGGAGACATTCGGGGCGCGTTGAAGGAGGGGCGCGAGGGCAACCTGATCGTGTTCGTCGTCGACGCGTCCGGGTCGATGGCGGCCAGGGACCGGTTGTCCGCCGTCACCGGTGCCGTGGTGTCGCTGCTCCGCGACGCCTACCAGCGGCGGGACAAGGTCGCGGTCGTCACGGTCCGCGGCGCGTCCGCCGAGGTGGCGCTGCCGCCGACCTCCTCCGTGGACATCGCGGTCCGCAGGCTGGCGTCGCTGCGCACCGGTGGGAGAACCCCACTCGCGCAAGGGTTCCTCACGGCCCGCGAGGTGGTGCTGCGGGAACGGCTGCGGGATCCGCACCGGCGTGCGATGGTCGTCGCCCTCACCGACGGCCGCGCCACCGGCGGCACCGACCCGGTGCACCGGGCGAAGGTCGCGGCGGGTCTGCTCGCCGACACGGCCGCCGCCGCCGTCGTCGTCGACTGCGAGACCGGGATGGTCCGGCTGGGGTTGGCCGCGGAACTCGCGACCGCGCTGCGGGGGGCCTGCGTCCGGCTCTCCGAACTGTCCGCGGAGCAGGTCGCCGGCGTCGTCCGCGCGGCCGCCTGACCGACCGTCCCCTGCCCAACCCCCAACCCGACGAGGAGAATTCGCATGCCCAAGGGTGTCCCCGACAACGTTCCCGACGACGGGCTGACCACCAGGCAGCGTCGCAACGCCCCCGTCCTGGCCGTGCACACCGGGCCCGGTAAGGGCAAGTCCACCGCCGCGTTCGGGATGGCGCTGCGCGCCTGGAACCAGGGCTTCGACATCGGGGTCTTCCAGTTCGTCAAGTCCGCCAAGTGGAAGGTCGGGGAGGAGGCCGCGTTCCGGGCGCTCGGCGACCTGCACGAGTCCACCGGGGCAGGCGGCCGGGTGTCCTGGCACAAGATGGGCGACGGCTGGTCGTGGACCAGGAAGAAGGGCGACGACGAGGACCACGCCCGGGTCGCGCTCGACGGCTGGCGGGAGGTGGCCCGGCGGATCGAACGCGAGGAACACCGGTTCTACGTCCTCGACGAGTTCACCTACCCGCTCAAGTGGGGTTGGGTCGACGTCGACGAGGTCGTCGACGTCCTGGTGCGCCGTCCCGGCCAGCAGCACGTGGTGATCACCGGCCGGGACGCCCCGCAGGCGCTGCTCGACGCCGCCGACCTGGTCACCGAGATGACGAAGGTCAAGCACCCGATGGACGCGGGCCGCAAGGGGCAACGGGGCATCGAGTGGTAGATCGCGCCGTCCCGGCGGTGGTGATCGCCGCACCCGCATCGGGCAGCGGAAAGACCACCGTCGCAACGGGACTCATCGGTGCGCTGCGCGCTGCGGGGGACCGGGTCGCCCCGTTTAAGGTGGGCCCGGACTACATCGACCCCGGCTATCACGGCCTCGCGGCGGGCCGGGTCGGGCGCAACCTGGATCCGGTGCTGGTCGGTGCGGACCGGATCGGCCCGCTGTACCGGCACGGCAGCGCGGGTTGCGACATCGCCGTCGTCGAGGGCGTGATGGGGCTGTTCGACGGCAAGATCGCGGACCCCGCGCCGGACGGGGCGGCCGAGGGCTCCACCGCGCAGGTGGCGGGGCTGCTCGGCGCGCCCGTGGTGCTCGTCGTCGACGCCCGCGGCCACAGTCAGTCCCTCGCCGCGGTGCTGCACGGCTTCGCGACCTTCGACCGGAACGTCCGGATCGGCGGGGTGATCCTGAACCGGGTCGGCAGCGCCCGGCACGAGCAGGTGCTGCGCCAGGCCTGCGAGCGGGTCGGGATCCCGGTCCTCGGTGTGGTGCCGCGCCTGGCCGAGCTGGCGGTGCCGTCCCGGCACCTGGGTCTGGTGACCGCCGTCGAGCACGGCGGCGCCGCCACCGCCGCGGTGGGCGCGATGACCGACCTGATCGCCAGGCACGTCGACCTGGACGCGGTGCGGGCACTGGCATCGTCGACGGTGACTGCGCTGGCGTGGGACCCGGTCGTCGCGGTCGGCCCTGCGGTCGCGGGTGCCCCGGTCGTCGCGGTCGCTGGCGGTGCGGCCTTCACGTTCGGGTACGCCGAGCACCGGGAACTGCTCGAGGCGGCAGGAGCGCGGGTGCAGCTGTTCGACCCGGCCACCGACGACCTCCCCGACGGTGCCGCCGCGCTGGTGCTGCCCGGCGGGTTTCCGGAGGAGCACGCGGCGGCGTTGGCCGCGAACACCGCGTTGCTGACCTCGGTGCGGGAGCGGGCGCGCCGCGGCATGCCGATCCACGCCGAATGCGCCGGACTGCTGTACCTGACCCGCGCCCTCGACGGGCATCCGATGTGCCGGGTGATCGATGTCGACGCCACCTTCGGTTCGACGCTCACCCTCGGTTACCGGGAGGCGGTGGCGCTCGCCCCGTCCGTGCTGTTCGCGGCCGGGGAACGGGTGGTCGGCCACGAGTTCCACCGGACCGCGCTCGCCGCGCAGTCCGCCGACGGCTGGGCGCCCGCGTGGGGCTGGCACGCGAGCGGAGCCGCGTCCCGGGAGGGCTTCGTTGGCGGGGGAGTGCACGCGTCCTACCTGCACACGCATCCGGCGGGGAACCCGGACGCGATCCGTCGATTCGTCCATGCGGCAAGCGAGTTCGGTGCCCGACATGGTTGACCTGGTGGTCGGCGTCGGACTTCGGTCCGGGGTGCGGCACGACGCGGTGCTGGAGGCGATCGCCTCGATCGTCGACGACCGGACCGCACTGCGGGCGGTGGCGACGCTCGACCGGAAGGCCGCCGACCCGTCCGTGGTGACGGCCGCCGCCGAACTGGGTGTCCCGGTGCTCGGGTTCACGGCGGCCGAACTGTCCGCGGTGACCGTGCCGAGCCCGTCGGCGCGGGTCGCCGCGGCGGTCGGGACGGCGAGTGTCGCGGAGGCCGCCGCGATCCTCGGGTCGGGCGGCGGGGACCTGCTGGTGCGCAAGCGTGCCCGCGATGGCGTCATCGTCGCGCTCGCCCGTACTGTTTGGTGACCGGACGCAACCGTGCGTGATTTTTACCCCGATCGGGGTAAAGATCACGCACGGGCGCGAAGCGCATGAAGGAGAAGTGAAGTGGCAGCAGACGAGTCGAACTACCTCGTCGGTCTGAATCTGACCGGCCGCCGGGTGGTCGTGGTCGGTGGCGGCACCGTGGCCCAACGCCGCCTCGGCCTGCTCGTCGCGTCCGGTGCAGCGGTGCACGTGATCGCGCGGACCGTCACGCCCGCGGTCGAGGGCATGGTCACCGCCGGACAGATCACCGCCGACCTCCGCGCCTATCGGGACGGCGACCTGGACGGCGCCTGGTACGCGATCGCCTGCACCGACGAGCCGGAGACCAACGCCGCGATCGTCGCGGAGGCCGAACGCGGCCGCATCTTCTGCGTCCGCGCCGACAGCGCCGTCCAGGGCACCGCCGTCACCCCGGCCAGCGCCTCGTTCGACGGCCTCGAGATCGGCGTGCTCGCGGGCGGGGCACACCGACGGTCGGCGGCGGTCCGCACCGCAATCGTCGAGTCCCTGCAGGCGGGCACCCTCACCGACGAGGAGACCCGCGCCCCCGGCGTCGCGCTGGTCGGCGGCGGCCCCGGCGACCCCGACCTGATCACCGTCCGCGGACGCCGACTGCTCGCCCGCGCCGACGTCGTGGTCGCGGACCATCTGGCGCCGCAGGAACTGCTCGCCGAGCTGCCGCCGCACGTCGAGGTCATCGACGCGTCGAAGCTGCCCTACGGGCGGGCGATGGCGCAGCAGGCGATCAACGAGACCCTGATCGACGGGTACCGGGCGGGTCGGTTCGTGGTCCGGCTCAAGGGCGGCGACCCCTACGTGTTCGGGCGCGGCTACGAGGAACTCGAGGCCTGCGCGGCCGCCGGGGTTCCGGTGACCGTGGTGCCCGGCATCACCAGCGCGATCGCGGTGCCGTCCGCGGCCGGGATCCCGGTCACCCATCGGGGGGTGACGCACGAGTTCGTCGTCGTCAGCGGCCACGTCGCGCCGGACCACCCGGACTCGCTGACCGACTGGTCGGCACTGGCGCGGCTGCGCGGCACCATCGTGATCCTGATGGGCGTCGAGCGGATCGGCGCGTTCGCCACCGCACTCGTCGACGGCGGACGGCCCGCCGACACCCCGGTCACGGTGATCCAGGAGGGCACCACCCGGGGGCAGCGGGAGCTGCGGGCCGACCTCGCGACCGTCGCCGACCGGATCAAGGAGGAGGGCATCCGCCCGCCGGCGATCATCGTCGTCGGTCCGACCGCGGGCTTCTCGGTAAACGATCGGTAACGTGAACGCTTGTGTCTGACTCACGCGCCACCGAAACCGCCACCGCCTCCCCCGCGAAGGCGGCCGCGACGCGGGTGATCGGGCTCGCCATCGTCGTCCTCAGCGGCCTGCAGATGATGGTGGTGCTCGACGGTACCGTCGCCAACCTGGCGCTGGCGCCGCTGCAGCAGGACCTCGGGCTGTCCGACAGCGGCCGGAACTGGGTGCTCACCTCGTACGCGCTGGCCTTCGGTGGCCTGATGCTGCTCGGTGGGCGGCTCGGTGACGCCTTTGGCCGCAAGCGGATGTTCATCGGCGGTGTCGCGGTGTTCACCGTCGCCTCGTTGGCGTGCGGCCTCGCGGTCAACGAGATCACCCTGGTCCTGGCACGGTTCCTGCAGGGTGCCGGCGCCGCGGTCGCCTCGCCGACCGCCCTCGCGCTGGTCGCGACGACGTTCGCCGCGGGACCGGCGCGCAACCAGGCGATCGCCATCTTCGCCGCGATGACCGGCATCGGGTCCATCGCGGGCCTGATCATCGGTGGCGCGTTGACCGAGGTGTCGTGGCGGCTGATCTTCCTGATCAACGTCCCGATCGGACTGCTGATCGTGGCGTGCGCGGTCGTCGCGCTGCGTGAGACGGAGAGTGAGCGCCTGCCGCTCGACGTGCCGGGGGCGATCCTTGCGACCCTCGGCTGCACCGGGATCGTGTTCGCGATGAGCGAGGGCCCCGAACTGGGCTGGACCAGTGCACCGGTGATCGGCACCGCGATCGGCGGCATCGTGCTGCTCGCGGCCTTCCTGCTCGTCGAACGCAGGGCCGACAACCCACTGCTGCCGTTCACCCTGTTCCAGGACCGCAACCGGGTCGCCACCTTCATCGCGATCTTCTTCGCGGGCGCGGTGATGTTCTGCGTTGCCGCCTACGTTGCGCTGTTCGTACAGGACATCCTCGGCTACAGCCCGCTGCGGGCGGGCATGGCGTTCATCCCGTTCGCGTTCGGGCTCGGCGCCGCCGCCGCGATCGCCTCCAAGCTCGTGGTGCGGATCCAGCCGCGCTGGCTGGTGCTCACCGGCGCCGTGATCATGGTCGTCGGACTGCTGTACGGGTCGACGCTCGAGGGGTCCGCGACCTACTGGGCCAACCTGTTCGTTCCGGTCATCGGCATCGGGTTCGGGGTCGGTCTCGCGGTGGTGCCGCTGCCGCTGTGCGCAATCGCCGGTGTCGGGCCGTCCGAGATCGGTCCCCTCGCGGCGATCGCCCAGGTCGCGCAGACGCTCGGCGGACCGCTCGCTCTTGCCGTCGTCGGGGCGATGGCGACATCGCGGACGCTGTCCCTGGGCGGGGTCAAGGGTGCGGTGGCGGACATGACCGCGGACCAGGTCGTCGCCCTCGGCAACGGCTACACCTTCGCGCTCGTTGGCAGCGCGGCCTGCGCGGCGATCGCCGGCATCGCCGCCCTGTTCATCCGGTTCACCCCCCAGCAGGTCGCGCAGGCGCAGGCCGCGGAGAAGGCGGCGCAGCAGGCGTGACCCGCCGGGATCGACCGGTCAGTGGTCGTCCGCCGGCTGCAGGTGCGCGCGTTGGCCGTCGCGGTCGAGGATCGACAGGATCTCGGTCGGACCGTCGGCGGCGGTGATCGCATGCGGGGTCATCGTCGAGAACTGGGCGGCCTGACCGGACTCGACGCGGATCGTGCGGTCGCCGAGCTGCAGGCGCACCGTCCCGGACAGCACCGTGAACCACTCGAGGCCGGGGTGGACGCCGAGCGCGTCCGCGGGCAGCGGTGTCATGTCGGTGATCCGCAGCTTCGCGACGGTGACGCCGGGCAGCGTGTTCTCCCGGGAGAGGAGCCACGTCGTGACGCCGCGCCTGCGTTGCGGTTCGGGCCGGATCACGACGTCCTCGTCGTCGGGGGACTCGACGAGCTGGTCGAGCGTGGTGTCGAGGGCGCGGGCGATCGGCACCAGCTGGTCGAGGGCGATCCGTCGGTGGCCGGTCTCGATGCGGCTGAGCGTGGACGGGCTCATGTGGCAGCGCGCGGCGAGGGCGTCCAGGGACCAGCCGCGGGCCGTTCGCAGGCTGCGGATGCGGCGGCGGACCACGTCCTCTAACACCTGATCTTGCGTCATGGGCAAGAGTGTATGCCGGATAGGCATTGTCCGGCTAGCGTGGGGCCATGGATCGACACTCGCACGCACACCATTCCGACCGTCACGGCCACGGTCACGGCCACACAGGTCACGGTCACGACGAGTCCGGGCTCGCGGAGATGCTCGACCTCGACGCCGAGGTGCTCGGATCGTTCCTCGATGACCTCACCGAGTGGGCCGCACGGCGCGCACCGGCCGAGGTGCACCTCGTCGCGGACATCGGAGCGGGCACCGGCACCGGCACCCTCGCGCTGGCGCGGCGGTTCCCGGACGCGGGCCTGGCCGCGATCGACCGATCGGCGGTGATGCTCGACCGGGTCCGGGTGGCCACCGCGGCGGCCGGGCTGGGGGATCGGGTGCGCACCATCCGGGCCGATCTCGATGCGGCGTGGCCCGACCTCGATTCCGTCGATGTCGCCTGGGCCGCGCTGGCGATGCACGAGGTCTCCGACCCGGATCGGGTGCTCGCCGATGTCCGGGCCGCGCTGAACCCCGGCGGCCTGCTGGTGGTCGTCGAGATGGAGGGCTTCCCGCGGTTTCTCCCCGACGACCTCGGATTCGGCAGGACCGGACTTGAGGCCCGCTGCCACGCCGCGCTGCTCCGGGCCGGGTGGAACGCTCACCCCGACTGGCGGGAGCACCTCGAGGCGGCCGGGTTCGAGGTCGCCGACCAGCGCACCTTCGCGATCGAGTGCGCCGCGACACCGAACACGGCCCGCTACGCGTCGACCTTCCTGCGGCGCGCCCGCGGCGTCCTCGCGGAGACCCTCGTCGCCGACGACCTGGCCGCCCTCGACCGGGTCCTCGGGGACGGACCGGACGGGTTGGCGGGCCGTGCCGACCTGACCGTCCGCGGCAGTCGCACGGCCTGGGCGGCGCTCCGCCCCCGGTGAGCGGTCCCGCTATCCGCGCCTGCGCAGCAGCACGGCCCCGACGCCGACCGCGGCGATGACCACCGCCGCGATGCCGACCGCGATCGGAGCGATCGGGCTGCCGTCGTCCGCCGGCTCGGCTTCGGTGTCCGCGAGGGTGCGGACCTCGGGTGCGGCCGGGGTGGTCGACGGTGCGGCGGGCGACGCCGACGCCGCGGTCCCGAAGGTCACCGGGGTGCGGGTGTCCTGGCTGCGGTCCGCCGAGCCGTGCGCGGCAACGGTGTAGATCGAGCAGGAGGCGCGAGTGCAGTCCGAATCGCCCCGGACCGCAGTCAGATCCAGTTCGGTCGTCCACCCGCCGTCGACGATCCGGTCCGGTGTCAGGTAGGCCGTCGTGATCCACGCGGACGCGTCGGTCGCCGAGTAGCGGTCGTCCTGGATCAGCCCGACGTAGATGCCCGCCCCCGCACCGGAGAAGCCGGTCCCGGTGACGGTGACGGTCTCGCCTGCGGCGGCGAGCCCGTCGGTGCGGGACACCGTCACCGCGGCGGTTCCGGTCGGGCCGGGCACTGCGGTGATGGTGGTTGGCGCGGCGCCGACGAACGTGATCGGGGTGGCGGTGTCCTGGCTGCGGTCCGCCGAGCCGTGCGCGGCGAGGGTGTAGATCGCGCAGGCGTTGCGGGTGCAGTCGCTGTCACCGAACGCCCCGGTGACGTTCAGCGTGGTCGACCACGCGCCGCCCGGCATGTCGGCGGCGCGAATGTAGCGGGCGTCCTGGAACGCCGACGCGTCGGTGGTGGAGAACCGGTTCGACTGCGCGACACCGACGTAGATGCCGGGACCGTCGGTCGCGAAGCCGGTGCCCGACACGGTGACGCTGTCGCCTGCGGCGTCGAGTCCGGAGGTGCGGGATGCGGTCACCGCGGGCGTGCCCGCCCGCGCCGACGGCGCCGGGTGGTCGGCGGCGGGCGTCGCGGCGGCGGGTGCGCCTGCCGGGTCGAACGTCACCGGCGTGACCGTGTCCTGGCTGCGGTCCGGGGAGCCGTGCGCGGCGAGGGTGTAGATCGCGCACGGCCGGTCGAGGCAGTCGGTCCCGCCGACCTGCGCCTGCACCGGAAGGTCGACACTCCATGCGCCGCCGGTGATCTCGGCGCTGCGCACGTACACCGTGCTGGCGAACGAGTCCGCGTCGAGCGGGTTGTAGCGGGCCGTTTCGGCGAGGCCGACGTAGAGGCCCGCGCCGGCAGCGGAGAACCCGGTACCCGACACCCGAACGGTCTCCCCGCCGGCGCTGATCCCGGTCGTCTTCGCGACGGTCGTCACCGGACCACCGGTTCCGGTCGCTGCCCCCGACCCCTCGGTCGCCACCTCCGCGTCGGACGCGAACGAAATCGGATTCCACACGTCCTGGCTGCGGTCGGTGAAGATCGACGGGAAGGCCGCGAAGGCTGCGACGAAGCAGTCAGCGGCGAGGCAGTCGACGCCCTTGAAGGTGCGGGCGACCTCGATCTCCGCGGTGAACGTGCCTGCGGCGTCGGTGGTGACCTTCGCCTCCTGCCCGTACACGGTGGGGAACCCGACCACGGGCTTGGTGACGGTCTGCGCCAGGTACAGCGGGGTGTCCGGCTTGAATCCGTTGCCGGAGACGGTGACCCGCTCACCGGTGTGAAGTCCGGTGGTTCGGGACAGCGCCAATGCGCCCGCGCCGGGGGCGAAGTCGATGTCGATCGGGCCGATCGACATCGGACCCCCCGACGACCCGAATGGCAACTCGTTGGCCGCCGCCTGACCGAGCGGCATCGCCGCCGACAGCGCGACGACCGCCGCCGCGACCGCGACTCGACCGAACACCCGCATTCCCAACTCCCTGGCTCGGGTCGCCGACGCGACACCACAAGCGAACAGCAGGTGAGGCTAACCTATGTGCTGGACGGATGTTCAGGCGGACCGGTCGGCGTGGACGCCGCTCAGGTCAGGATGACCAGTTCGTTGGGGGACGCGATCTCGACCGTCAGGCCCGCCTTCGCCGCCACCCGCGCAACCCCCTGCACGTCGGTCGGCTCGGCGCGGGAGGCGACGAGGGCGCGCGCGAGCAGTCCCTTGTGGTGCTTGTTGAAATGGCTGACCACCGACCGGCTCCCGTCGGGCTTCTCGGTGAGCACGGTCGCCGTCACCGCGCCGGGGACCGGTCCGAGCTGCTGGTAGGTGCCCGACCGCAGGTCCAGCACCAGGCCCTCGTCCTCCGCCTCCAGCGCCGACGTGAGCTCCGGCTTCCACAGGGACTGCAGGGTGCCCATGCCCGGCAGCCGCGACCCGCCGGAGAGTCGGTACGCGGGAATCGGATCGCCGGCCCGGACCACGCCGAACAGCGCCGAGCCGATCGCCAGCCGGGCCAGCGCCTTCGCCCGCTGGGCGCGGGTGAACGATGTCGCGTCGAGGGCGTCGAACAGGACGCCGGTGTAGCGCTCGAGCGCGGGCCGGGTCGGCGAGGTCCACAGCGCGGCGTTGCGGGCGATCTCGCCGGCCTGGCCCGCGCTCAGGCCGAGAGCCCGGCTCGACGCGTCCACGTCCGCCGCGAGGGCGACGAGGGTGTCGACCAGCAGTTCGCGGGTCGCGGTGAGCTTCGGCAGCGACAGTTCCCCGAGGTCGAGCGGGGCACCCCTGCCGCCGTCGGACTTGGTCTCGGAGGGGGGCAGCAGTACCAGCACGAGCGGTAACGGTACCGGGCCGCGGCGAACGGCAGGCGCCCCGACTATCCTGGTACCCCGTGATCACCCGCCTGTCTCAGCTGTTCCTGCGCACCCTTCGCGACGACCCGGCCGACGCCGAGGTCCCGAGCCACAAGCTGCTCGTCCGCGCCGGCTACGTCCGCCGCATCGCGCCGGGCGTCTATTCGTGGTTGCCGCTGGGCCTGCGGGTGCTGCGCGAGGTCGAACGTGTCGTCCGTGAGGAGATGGACGCCATTGGCGCCCAGGAGATCTCGCTGCCCGCGCTGCTGCCGCGTGATCCGTATGAGACGTCGAATCGGTGGACGGAGTACGGCCCCGACCTGTTCCGCTTGCAGGATCGCAAGGGTAACGACTACCTGCTCGGTCCGACGCACGAGGAGATGTTCGCGCTCACCGTCAAGGGTGAGTACAACTCGTACAAGGACTTCCCGGTCACCCTGTACCAGGTGCAGGCGAAGTACCGCGACGAGCAGCGTCCGCGCGCGGGCATCCTGCGCGGCCGCGAGTTCGTGATGAAGGACTCATACTCCTTCGACCTCACCGACGAGGGGCTTGCCGACTCGTACCGGGCGCACCGCGACGCCTACGAGCGGATCCTGCAGCGGCTCGACGTCAAGTACGTGATCGTCTCCGCGACCTCCGGGGCGATGGGCGGCTCCGCCTCCGAGGAGTTCCTCGCCGAGTCCGAGATCGGAGAGGACACCTACGTCCGCTGCGTCGAGTCCGGCTACGCGGCGAACGTCGAGGCCGTCACCACACCCGCGCCCGCACCGATCCCGTTCGCCGGGCTCCCTGCGTCCGAGGTTCGGGACACCCCCGACGCCGCGACCATCGCCGCACTGGTGCACTGGGCGAACGAGTCCGGCGTCACGGTCGATGACGGGCGTCCGGTCACCGCAGCCGACACCCTCAAGACCATCGTGGTCAAGACCCAGCTGCCCGGCAGCGAGGAATGGGAACTGCTCGGGATCGGGGTCCCCGGCGACCGTGAGATCGACGACAAGCGGCTCGAGGCCTCCGTCTCGCCCGCCGAGTTCACCCTCCTCACCGACGCCGACTTCGCCGCCCACCCGTTCCTCGTCAAGGGCTACATCGGCCCGAAGGCGCTGCTCGACAACGGGGTCCGCTACCTCGTTGACCCGCGGGTCGCGGAGGGCACGTCCTGGATCGCCGGTGCCGACGAGGCGGGCAGGCACGTCGTCGGCATGGTCGCGGGCCGCGACTTCACCCCGGACGGCACCATCGAGGCCGCCGAGGTCCGCGACGGCGATCCCTCCCCGGACGGCGCGGGGACGCTCGTCGCCGCCCGCGGCATCGAGGTCGGGCACGTGTTCCAGCTCGGACGCAAATACACCGACGCGTTCGAGGTCAACGTGCTCGGGGAGAACGGAAAGCCGGTCCGCCCGACGATGGGCTCCTACGGCATCGGCGTCTCCCGCCTGGTCGCGGTGATCGCGGAGCAGCAGCACGACGACAAGGGCCTGCGCTGGCCCGCCGAGGTGTCCCCGGCGGACGTGCACCTGGTCATCGCGAACAAGGATGACGCCGCCCGTGCCGGCGCCGAGGCGCTCGCCGCGCAGCTCGACAAGGCGGGCCTGTCGGTGATCCTCGACGACCGCAAGGCCTCGCCGGGTGTGAAGTTCAAGGACTCCGAGCTGATCGGTGTCCCGCTGGTCGTGGTCGTCGGCCGCGGCTACGCCGACGGCAATGTCGAACTGCGTGACCGCTTCACCGGTGCGTCCCGCGAGGTGCCCGCCGACTCCGCCCTCGACGAGGTCCTCGCGATCGTCCGCGGCTGACCCGTGGCGTGAACCGTGCGTGATGTGCACCCCTACCGGGG
>NZ_JBSGXD010000005.1:185890-197083 GCF_053609225.1 Rhodococcus sp. NPDC054953
TTCGGCTTTTTCTTCGTGCTTTCTTTCTTCTCCTTTGCGCGGTAGTCTTTTTGTGCTCCCCCCCCCCCTTGGGCCCCCCCCCCCCCACCGGGCGCCGCAGGCGCGCTCAGTCGGTGGCGATGCGCCGCTCGTAGGCCGCTCGGTCGCTGCTGACCTCGAGGAACACCCGATCGAGGCCGATCCACCGACGCAGCAGCCGGGCGGCGGGGCGCGGAAACAGCTGCCACAGTGCGCTCCCCGCCGACAACCTGCCCGGCACCACCGCGTGCCTGCTGCCGCGGCGCAGCACCCGCACCACCGCGGCCGCGACCTGCTCCGGCGGGATCGGCCGGGTCAGCGGGCCCGGCGTCGTTCCGGCGATCAGTTCGGTGTTGGTGAACGACGGCAGCACCGTCGACACCCGAACCCCGCGGTCGGCGAGCTCGGCGTCGAGCGCCTCACCGAACCCGACCACCGCGAACTTGGTGCCGGTGTACACGGCCATGCCGGGGGCGGGCATCCGCCCGGCGATCGACGCGACGTTCACGATCCGTCCACCGCCGGCCGCGGTCATCCGGCGCGCCGCGGCCCTGGCACCATTCAGCACGCCGAGCACGTTGACCTCGACCGCCCGACGGACGATCGCGTCGTCCTGGTCGAGCAGCGGCCCGATCGGCATGATGCCCGCGTTGTTGATCCACACCGAGACCGGCCCGAGCGTCGACTCGACCTCGTCGAGGAACGCGGCCACCGACACCGGATCGGTCACATCGAGGCGGGCGCCGAGGACCCCCAGGTCGGCGGCCGTCGCCGCGACCCGGGCGGTGTCCACGTCCCCGATCGCGACCCGGGCCCCCGCGGCCTGCAGCGCGGCGGCGACGGCCCGGCCGATGCCGCGGGCTCCGCCGGTGACGACGGCGACCCGGCCGTCGAGAACGATTCCCCTCACGCGTGCCCCTCCCGCACCTCGTCGATGGTGCGGCACGCGGTGGCGGCGGCCTCGCCGCGGTCCCGGGCCGCCGTGCCGATCGGACTCATCGTCGTCCCCCTCGGTGCGGGCGCAACGTCAGCCGGGCGCGCAGCGTCATCGCGCGCAGCAGCGTGGCACGGAAGCGGTCGGGGTAGGCGGTGGCGACCCGCTGCGTGGTGACCGTCTGCGGCTCGGTGTGCCGGACGATGCCGTCGCGGCCGTGCCGCCGTCCGACGCCGCTGGCTCGCATCCCGCCCATCGGCGCGTCGAGCGCCGCGATCGCCGACAGGTACCCGTCGTTGACGTTCACCGCACCGGCGACCACCCGCTCCGCGATCCGCCTGCCCCGGTTCAGGTCCCGCGTCCACACACTGGCGCTCAACCCGTAGTCGCTGGCGTTGGCGCGGGTGATGGCCTCGTCATCGGATGCCACCCGGTACAGCGACACCACCGGCCCGAAGGTCTCCTCCGCGCAGACCGCCATGTCGGGGGTGACGTCGGCGAGGACGGTCGGCTCGAAGAACAGCGGACCAAGGTCGGGTCGCGGTCGGCCGCCCGCGAGCACGGTCGCGCCCTTCGCGACGGCATCCTCGACGTGCGCGGCGGTGGCCGCGAGCTGACGCGGCGAGGTGAGCGAGCCCATGTCGATGTCGTAGGTGTAGTCGGCGCCGAGCCGCATCCGCCCGACCCGCTCGGCCAACCGGGTCGCGAACCGTGGATACACCCGGTCGTGCACGTAGATGCGTTCGATGCCGATGCACATCTGCCCGGCGTTCGAGAAGCACGCCTGGACCGCACCCATCACCGCGGCGTCGATGTCGGCGTCGGCGCAGACGATCATCGCGTTCTTGCCGCCGAGTTCGAGGGACGCCCCGATCAGCCGGTCCGCGCAGTGCCGGGCGATCTCCCGGCCGGTGGCGGTGGACCCGGTGAAGCACAGGTGGTCGACGGCATCGATCACCGCGGGCCCGATCCGGCTGCCCGGCCCGGCGACCACCTGCCACACCGCGGGCGGAATCCCGGCATCGGTGGCCAGCTTCCTGGCCAGCAGCAGCGTCAACGGTGCCTGCGAGTCGGCCTTGCTCAGCACCGCGTTGCCCGCGATGAGGGCGGGGATGACGTCGCCGACGGCGAGGAACAGCGGATAGTTCCACGGGGCGATCACCCCGACCAGGCCCTTCGGCCGGTACCCGACCGTGGCGCGCACCACGCCGGGCATCGCGGTGCGGGCAGGCCGGGCGCGCAGATGCCGGGCCCCGGTGCGGCCGTAGTACGCGGCCACCGACACCACGCCCTGCACCTCGACCGCCGCGTGCACGCGGGCCTTGCCGGTCTCCCATTGCATCAGGTCGCACAGCAGGTCGTGGTGGCCCAGCAGCGCCCGCCCGAACCGCAGCACCGCCCGCTCCCGGTCCCGGATCGGGGTCTGTGCCCACGCGGTCTGCGCGGCGCGTGCGGCCGCGGCCGCGGCGGCGATGGCGGCCGGGGTGGACTGCGGGACCGCCGGAAGCGCGCGACCGGTGAACGGTGCTCGGGCCCGGTGCATCTCGTCTCCGGGTGGCAGCTGACCGCGCAGCGCGGTGAGCAGGTCCGCCCCGACGCGCGGGGGCGGCGCTTCCTGGTCGGGGTCGGTGGCGCGCTCGCCGGTGGGCGAGGGGGACGGCAGCGGTGCGGATCTCATGGTCTCCTCGGTTCGGGAGAGCGGAGCGACGGGGTTGCGTGGACGGGACCGAGACGCGGGTCGGTGAACGCGGTGGATCGGCGGAGCGTCCCGGTCAGCGGTGGGTGCCGGTCACCAGACCAGCCGGACGAGGTAGCGCTCGGCGTACCTCCGTACCGCATCCTGGTCCGAGATATCCAGTTGGCCTTGTGGATTGAGCATCAGCGACACCGCGATCCGAACCAGGATCTCCGCGACCGCGTGCAGGTCCCCGTCCGACATCGTGACGCCGCTGCGTCGCAGCGTCGTCGCGACCTGCGCGGCGGCCTGGGCGATCGGGGCGCCGTCGGTGCGGTTGGTGAGCCCGAGGATCAGCTCCGGCTCGCTCTCGAGGATCCGCGTGACCAGCGGCATCTCTTGGGTGAGCCGGACGCCGCGGGTGAAGCACTCCACCACCGCGCTGCGCGGATCCCGGTCCGCGGCAACCCGGTCCAGTTCGGCGAAGAAGGCCGTGGTGTCGCGAAGGACGAGGGTCTCGACGAGGGCGTCCTTGTTCGGGAAGCGCCGGTAGAGGGTGCTGCGGGAGATCCCCGCCCGGCGGGCGATGTCGTCCATGTTGGTGCGCCGGATCCCGTACCGCTCGAACTCGTCCCGCGCGGCGTCGAGCATCGCCGTCTCGGGGGACGCGGACCGCGGACCGGGTTCGGCTGGTGTTGGCATCGTGTGCAGCATATCCGTCGCCTGCGCGCATGTCGGTGTCCGCCTACAGTGCGCGAAGGCGCACCGGCAGACCGTCCTTCGGCACCGGGAGGGTGGAGTTGTCGAGTGTCCACCGGTACTCCTCAGGGGTGGACCACTCGTACCGGAGCAGCATGTTGTGCATGATCGTCTTGACCTCCATCTGCGCGAAGTACAGGCCGATGCACTTGTGCACCCCGCCGCCGAACGGCATCCAGGCGTAGCGGTGCACCCGGTCCTCCGCGCGGTCGCTCGCGAAGCGATCCGGGTCGAAGCGCTCCGGGTCGGTCCACAGCGCCGGGTTGTGGTGATTGACCAGGCCGATCGCAGCGACGTAGGTGCCGGCCGGGATGTGATGCCCGCAGATCTCGGTGTCCTTGATCGCCCGGCGCGGCAACCCGGGGACGGGCGAGTTCAGTCGCAGCGACTCCCGCATGACGCGGTCGAGGACGGTGAACTCGTCGAGGGTGTCGTAGGAGATCTCGGTGGGGAGGGCGCGGGACTGCGCCCGCGCCGTCTCCTGCCATTGCGGGTGCCTGGCCAGGTAGTACGCCATCGTGGTGAGCGTGATCGTCGAGGTGTCGTGCGCGGCCATCAGCACGAAGATCATGTGGTTGACCACGTCCTCGTCGGTGAACGTGTGCCCCTCCTCGTCCTGCGCGTGGCAGAGCACCGAGAACAGGTCCGGGGTCGGGGTGGCGCGCTTGGCGGGCAGGTGCTCGTGGAAGAAGTCCTCGAGGACCCGGCGTCCCGCCAGCCCACGGGCCCAGCGGGTGCCCGGGATGTTCTTCCGCACGATCGACAGCCCGGCGCCGACGCAGTCGACGAACGCCCGGTTGATCCGGTCGGCCTCGTCGCGCGGTAGGTCGAGGCCGAGGAAGATCTCCAGCGCCAGGTCCAGGGTGATCTGCTTGAACTCGTCGAGCAGGCGCACGGCGCCGGTGGCTCCGCCGTCGCCGAGCGGCAGCTGGGCAACCCGCTCGGCGAGCATCGGTTGCATGTCCTGCAGGTAGCCCTTGAGATGGGTGTTGCTGAAGGCCTGCTGCATGATTCGCCGGTGGTGGCGGTGCTCCTCGAAGTCCATCAACAGGATGCCGCGGCGGAAGAACGGTCCGATCAGGAAGCCCCAGGCGGGCTCGTTCGCGAACGCCCTGTCCCGGTTCATCGCGACGGCCTCGCAGCCGTCGGCGTCGAGGGGGATCACGAATCGGAGGCCGAACGAGTTGATGTAGGTGATGTCACCGTAGGCGGCGCGGCGTTTGGCGACCATGGCGACGGGGTCCCGGAAGAACCGGAGCACCTCGATCACGCCGGGGTCACCGGTGCCGTGGATCGGTTTCAGCCCGCTGCCCGTGGGGACGGTGGCCAACTGCTTGCGACGCATGGCAACTCCTGGGATGTCGGTCGGCGGGGGACGGTCAGACGGGCGTGTTGTGCAGCGGCCGCGGGTCGACGCCGACCCGTCGCCAGGCCTGGCTCGCCCACGGCAGGTACAGCACCCGCACCGGCAGCCGGTTCAGCAGCGGGTTCAGTGCCCGCATCGCCGCGGCGAAGCGCTGAAAATGCTTCTCCTTCCTGTCATCCCAGTCGAGACCGCACACCGCACGCATCTGCGGGGGGACGGTGCCGACGACGATGGTCCGGGTGAACGCGTTGAGCGGCGCGGACAGCACCCGCCAGACCGGCCTCGGGATCCGCCGGGGTCCGGGGATGCCCCTGCGGATATACCCGGTGGCGTAGACGATCGTCCGGGTCGGAACGAACTGGTCCAGCATCGCGTCCCAGTACTCGACGAACTCGGCGTAGGTGTGCGGCTGGCTGCGATCGCTGACCCCGTACAGCCGGTACCAGGCCTTGCTCTCCTCGAAGATTCGCGCCTTCTCGGCGTCCGAGAGACGGCGGATGAACGTGTCGGTGATGTAGAGGACCTGGTCAACGAACGTCGCGTGCGCCCAGTAGAACAGCTCCGGGTTCAGCGCGTGGTAGCGCGAACCGTCGGCGATGGTGCCCTTGATCGGCGTGTGGAAGTCGCGGACCGTGCGGCCCCAGCCGTGCGGGTCCGCGCTGTAGACCGTCTTCATGATCGGTGGCCCGCTGCGCCGCGCCCGGCCGAGGGTGTCGGCGAAGATCACCGAATGGTCCTCGACGGCCTTGCCGAGCTGTTCGATGCAGTTCTCGGTGCCGGCGAGCCGTTGGAAGCCGAGCAGTCCGCGCACGTCGCCGTAGTACTTCCACACCAGCGAGTCCGGGCCGAGCGGCGTCACCGGCTCCGCGGACCCGTCGTCGACGGGCATTGGCAGGGCCTCGCGGATGCCGTCCTGGAAGGTCGGTCGCCCCGGCGCGGTCGGGCCTGCGTCGCCGACGGGCGCGCGGAGTGGCGTCATGCGAACTCCTGTCGCCTGGAACGTTGGAACAAAACAATGTTTGTGTGTCATGACCGTACCTGCGTGGCCCCGGTCACACAAGTAGCTTGGGTGGGGGACGCCGACGAAAGGGCCGCGCCGTGACCGAGCTGTTCAATCCGAGCACCTACGACCCGCAGGAATTTGATCCGGAGACCCGTCGACTGCTGCGCGCGACCGTCGACTGGTTCGAGGCCCGCGGCAAACGGCAAGTGCTGCATGATGATTTGAACGCGGTCTGGGCGGAGGACTTCCTGGACTTCGTCCGCAGGGAGAAGCTGTTCGCCACCTTCCTGACACCGGCTGCGTACGGCGACGGCGACGAGAACCGACGTTGGGACGCGGCCCGCAACGCCGCGCTCAGCGAGATCCTCGGCTTCTACGGCCTCCCGTACTGGTACGCCTGGCAGGTCACCGTCCTCGGCCTCGGGCCGATCTGGATGAGCACGAACACCGAGGCTGGCCGCCGGGCCGCCGCGCAACTGGTGCACGGCGGCGTCATGGCGTTCGGGCTGTCCGAGCGGGATCACGGCGCCGACGTCTACTCCACCGACATGGTGCTCACGCCCGCCCCGCCCGGCGGCGAGCTGGCCTTTCGGGCCACCGGCGACAAGTACTACATCGGCAACGGCAACGTTGCGGGCATGGTGTCGGTGTTCGGGCGTCGCGCCGACGTCGACGGCGCCGACGGGTACGTCTTCTTCGTCGTCGACAGTCACCATCCCGGCTATCACCTGATCGACAACGTGCTGCACAGTCCGATGTACGTGAGCGCCTTCCGGCTCGAGGAGTATCCGGTGCGGGAGGCGGACGTCCTGCACACCGGCGTCGCGGCGTTCGAGGCGGCACTGAACACCGTCAACGTCGGCAAGTTCAACCTGTGCACCGGATCCATTGGCATCTGCGAGCACGCCTTCTATGAGGCGATCACCCACGCGCACCACCGGGTTCTGTACGGCAGGCCGGTCACCGAGTTCGCGCACGTGCGGGCCAGTTTCGTCGACGCGTACGCCAGGACGGCCGCGATGAAGCTGTTCAGCGCCCGCGCCGTCGACTACTTCCGGAGCGCGTCGCGGGACGACCGGCGCTACCTGCTGTTCAACCCGATGACCAAGTCGAAGGTGACGATGGAGGGGGAGAAGGTCGTTGGGCTGCTGCATGACGTGATCGCCGCGAAGGGCTACGAGAAGAGCACCTACTTCCAGGAGGCGGTCCGGTACATCGGGATGCTGCCCAAACTCGAGGGCACCGTGCACGTCAATGTCGGGCTGGTTCTCAAGTTCATGCCGAACTACCTCTTCGCGCCCGCCGAGCGTCCGGAGGTCGGGACGCGGCAGGAGGCCGCCGACGACATCTTCTTCTGGGATCAGGGTCCGACCCGCGGCGCCGCCACGGTGACGTTCCACGACTGGACCACCGCCTACCGTCGGTACGCGGACGTCCCCAACGTGGCCCGGTTCTTCGAGCAGGCGCGGGCGCTGACGGTGCTGCTGACCACCGCACCGCCGGATGAGGGGCAGCTCGAGGACCTCGATTTCATGCTCGCCGTCGGGCACCTGTTCTCGCTGATCGTGTACGGCCAGCTGATCCTCGAGCAGGCCGCCCGCACCGCACTCGACCACGACGTGCTCGACCAGATCTTCGACTTCCAGGTCCGGGACTTCTCCGGCCACGCAACCGTGCTGCACGGGAAGGCGTCGTCGACGCCCGCGCAGCAGCAGTGGGCGCTCGGGGCGATCCGCAAGCCCGAGGTCGACGCGGCCCGCTTCGACCGGATGTGGGAACGCGTCGTCGCCAACGACGGTGCCTACGAGATGCGCCCGTAGCGGGGCGTCCCCCGCCGCGCGTGGGTCCTCCCTGCGTTCCGGACGCCCTGCGCCGGACACCGTGATAAACAGGTGTCCGGCACTGAGGGTCTGGGCCTTCGAGCGACGGCATGAGGAGACGACGGTGGAGTTTGGCATCACCCTGTTCACGAGCGACCGCGGCATCACCCCCGCGGCCGCGGCGCGGGCGGTGGAGCAGTTCGGGTTCGACTCGTTCTATGTCCCCGAGCACACCCACATCCCGGTGCGCCGCGATGCCGCCCACCCGCAGACCGGTGACGAGTCGCTCCCCGACGACCGCTACATGCGGACCCTCGACCCGTGGGTCTCGCTCGGCACCGCGGCCTCGGTGACGTCGCGGATCCGGCTCGGCACCGCCGTCGCGCTGCCCGTCGAGCACGACCCCATCACCCTCGCGAAGACGATCGCGTCCCTCGACCACCTGTCCGGTGGCCGCGTGACGCTCGGCGTCGGCTACGGCTGGAATCTGGACGAGCTCACCGACCACGGCGTCCCGACGAACAAGCGCCGCACGATGCTGCGCGAGTACCTGGAGGGCATGCAGGCGCTGTGGTCGCAGGAGGAGGCGTCCTACGAGGGCGAGTTCCTCTCCTTCGGTCCCAGCTGGGCGTGGCCGAAACCGATTCAGCAGCCGCGGGTTCCGATCATCGTCGGCGCGGCGGGGAACGAGAAGAACTTCAAGTGGATCTCCCGATCGGCGGACGGCTGGATGACTACCCCGATCGAGCAGGACATCGAGGACAACGTGCTGCTGCTGCGCAAGACTTGGGAGGCCGCGGGCCGGGACGGGGCACCGCGGATCGTGGTCCTGGACCGCAAGCCGGTCCCCGAGACCCTGTCGCGGTGGCAGGATCTCGGCATCGACGAGGTCGTGTACGGCATGCCCGACGCCGACGAGGACACCGTCACCGCCTACCTGGAGAAGCTCGCGGGCAAGCTCGGACGCTGACCGGTCGCGGGGGCCGGCGGGCACCCGGGCGAAGGATGCGCCCGTCGTCGAGTGTAGGCAGGGGAGCGGTGTGACGGACTATCTCGCGCCACGGTGGGATCGGGCCGCTCTGGTCGTGATCGACCTGCAGCGTGACTTCCTCGACGGCGGACACGCCGTGGTGCCGGGAACGACGAATGTCGTGCCGAATGTCTCATCGTTGGTGCGCGCGTTCCGGCTCGCCGGTCGCCCCGTCGTTCATGTGGTTCGTCTGTACCCGCCTGGGGGTTCGGATGTCGACGTGCTTCGGCGCGAGTCGATCGAACGCGGCGCCGAGATGGCGGCTCCCGGAACCGACGGGTGCCAGATCGCCGATGGGATCCTGCCGCCGGGGTACCGATTGGATGAGGATCTGCTTCTCGCCGGGCGTAGTCAGGCCGTCGGGCCGAACGAGATTGTGCTGTTCAAACCGCGATGGAGTGCCTTCTATCGCACGGAATTGGAGTCGCTGCTGCGTGCGCAGGGAAGTGACACCGTTGTGGTCGCCGGCTGCAATCTGCCGAACTGTCCGCGAGCGACGCTGTTCGATGCCAGCGAGAGGGACTTTCGCACCGTGCTGGTCATCGACGCCGTGTCGCAGACGAGCGCCGAACGGGTGGGGGATCTCAAGAGGATCGGCGTCAACCTCTGCACGACAGCCGAGGTCGTTGCTGCGCTTTCCGCGGCAGATCGGGGTGGGTGAGGCGCCAGAAGGTTCACGGACGCGGCCGAAGAGTGGGATCGTGTTTACTGAAGAGCGTTGTAGCGCAGAAGAATTCCACGGGCATCCAAGTCCACACCCTGGGAGGGCTGGTTGCGTCGCCGCGCCGGTCTTCAACTGCTTCTCGAAGAAGGGGACTGCTGCACGGATAGGTGACATCTGATCTGTGGTGCCGGGAGGCACCGCTGGAAGGATGGACCCCGTGCCCAAGCCGTACCTCAAGGAATTCCGTGACGACGTCGTCCGCGTAGCCCGAGGCCGTGAGCCGGGCCAGCAACTGAAGCAGATCGCCGCAGGCTTCGGGATCAGTGAATCGTGCCTGGCGAACTGGATGAAGACCGCCGATGTCGAGGACGGCGTCAAGTCCGGAACCACTGTGAGCGAGAACGCCGAAACTGCGCGAAGTCCGGAAACGGATCTGGCTACTTGAGCAGGAGAACGAGGTCCTGCGCCGCGCCGCGGCCTACCTGTCGCAGGCGAACCTGCCGGGAGAATGATCTTCCCCCGCAAGCGGGAGGTACCTCCACCGCTCGTCCGTGAGCTGGCCGCCGGCGGAATGCCCGTCGCGGCGGATGTGCCGGGTCCTCAAGATTGCGCGTCGACCGTACTACCGGTGGCTCGCCGAGCCCGCGGCCGCCGCCGAACTCGACGAGGCGTACCGGGCCAACGCCCTGTTCGACGCCCACCGCGAGGATCCGGAGTTCGGGTACCGGTTCCTCGTCGACGAGGCCGCCGACGCGGGCCAGCCGATGGCGCCGCGCACCGGGTGGCGGATCTGTTCGGAGAACAGGTGGTGGAACTCGTTCGGTAAGAAGCGCGGCACCAAGAACACCCGTTCCGGACCGCCGGTTCCATGACGATCTCGTCGCCCGAAACTTCACCGCGGTGACGCCGAACATGTGGTGGCTCACCGGTATTACCCCAAGCACTTCGTGCAGGGAGGTGCCCCCAGTGAGCACCACACCGGTGATGGCAAGCTCCATCTGTGCGCGATCAAGGATCGTGTCCTCGAACCGAATCGTGGGCTATTCGATCGACTCTCGGATGAAGGCCCGCCTCGCGGTCGACGCACCAAGCTCGGCCGTCGCCCGCAGGGCTGCGGCCGGGGATCCGGTGGCCGGCTGTGTTGTTCCTAGCAACCGCGGCTCGCAGTTCCGGTCGAGGAGATTCGTCCACGCCCTGGGCCGGCATTCGATCGTCGGATCGATGGGGTGGGTGCGTGCGGCGAAGACGCGGCGATGGAATCGTTCTTCGCGTTGTTGCAGAAGAACGTCCTCGACCGCCGACCATGACGAACTCCGGATCGCGATCGTCACCTGGATCGAACGGACCTACCACCGTCGCCGCCGCCAAGCCTGGCTCGGCAAGTTGACCCCCGTTGAATGCGAGACCATCATGACCACGCCAGCCAGTCAGGCTGCGTGACCGAACCTGTCACCGGATCGTGCAGCAGTCCCTGTTGACGAAACCCCCTGCCGTGCCGCTGTGGCATTCGGACGGGCAGCCGCCCAGGCCGCGACCTATCCGGTCGTGGCCTCGGCGGCTCAGTGGTTCTATTGTGTTTCAGGGTGTTTCAGGTGCTGAACAGCAACTGTTTTCGATTGTGTGCCGGGATGGGTTTCCGGTCGGGGTCGATCCAGTGTGGGGGTGTGAACCACGGGTGGCCGTCGTCTCCGATGTGCACAGTCCATTTGCCTTTGTGGATGTATCGGTGGTGAAAGCGGCAGAGTAGCACCAGGTTCGACAGTTTCGTTTCGCCTCCGTTGGCCCAGTGGTGGATGGGGGCACCTCCCTGCACGAAGTGCTTGGGGGAGGGTGGGCGTCGGTCCAGGCGGTGGGTCGGCCGCATCCTGGGTAGGCGCAGCCGCAGTCGCGGGCGTCGAGGGCGCGGCGGAGTCGGCGGGGGATG
>NZ_JBSGXD010000006.1:0-17225 GCF_053609225.1 Rhodococcus sp. NPDC054953
GTGGAGGATGCGCCGAGTGTGTGGGTGGTGCCGCGTTCGTCGATCTCGTGGACGAGGTGGACGCGGAGGGCGTCGAGTTGGCGCAGTCGTTCGGATAGTTCGGGGATGAGTGTGAGCAGTGTGTTTTCGTCGAGTTGCCACGCCTGTACCCGGTGGGGTGTGGTGAGTAGCTCGTCGAGGTCCATGTCTTGACGTTACTCGTATGTGTGTTCGATAGCAAGGGTGTTCGAGTGTGGATGTGATTGATGCGCAACAATATTCGCGTTCCATAACCTGTGTGGATGCCGCTCTCGCTGGGGTGCGATTGAGTCGCTGCTTGCCTGCCGCTGAACGATCGGGGCGGACTCAACCGGTCGACGCAACATCGCCTTGTTCGAGCAACTGCAACTGCTCGGCGAACACCTCGGCCGGATTCCAGCCGAGCACCTTCCGCGGTCGGTTATTGACGGCCAACGTGACCGCTTCGAGATCTTCGGCGCTCCAAGGTGACACGTCCGTTCTCCTCGGAAAACACTGTCGCAAAACGGCGTTCGTGTTCTCGATGGTCGGACGCAGTCACGGAGAATGCGGGTCGGTGAAGAACGCCTTCGTGCCGGTGTCGAGCGTGCGGCATGGACGTCGACGCCGAACTGTGTGAGCTGATTCCCGGACCGGTTCACCCTCCTGCCGGGGAGGCGAATGCTAACGCGGGATGAGATCTGTCAGCAGCCAGACGCCAACAGCTGTGAGAACGAAGTTCAGGATCAAAAGCACGATCGGCACGCCGGTACCCCAACGCTTACGTGCCAGCGCCTCGAGAACTCCGGTAGCGACACCGCCGACCGACAGCGAGAACAAGGTCACGGCCCCGTCGACTCCGCGTTCGTACCCGAACAGCGCACTGGCCCCCAATGCGATGCCAGTTACAGCAGCGACGCCAACCATTGCGAGGAATACGCCATGGGACTTCTCGTACCGGCGACGGTCAAGACTAGCTATGAACACAGGATGTCTCTCGATTCTGCAACGGAAGTCGTCGAGCCGTCAGCGTCAGCACCCTTGTGAGATCCCCACCGGAATGCGCCGACTATGGGGCAGATTGAAATCTGGGGTTGGGTTCCCCACCGGCTACGGAGGCTATCGCGCCAGCCCGGCCGGCGCCTCAGCGTCGATCGCGGTCAGGGTGGTCCGTGGGCGGGATCTCCGTGATCCGCCACCCCGTGAGGAATCGGCGAGCATTGACGAGGTAGTGGCGCAAATGGGCTGCGAGCCACGTCATCTCCCACGGCTTCAGGGGTTCCATGCCTTGATGGTCCCATATGCCCGAACCGGGCAGGCGGATGGCCGTTCGGCCTCGGAGGCGAGCCGAACGCGTGGACTGCCCCGGGTGCGCTCTGCTAGAAGGAAGTGATGAGAAACGGCGAGTTCGTGACATCCGTGAATCGAGCGGGAGCGGGGGATCCGGTACTGCTGTTGCACGGATTCACGCTCTCGCACCACGTGTGGCACGCCATCGTCGATGACCTTTCGAGCGACTACGACGTCCTGGCGATGACCATGCCGGGGCACTGGGGCGGCCCGCGCCTGCGCATGCGGGAACTGGGGATTCGTGGGCTTGCCGACGGAATCGAACGCAACCTCGACGCCCTTGGCTGGCACACCTGCCACGTTGCGGGTAACTCCCTGGGCGGACAGGTCGGCTTCGAACTCGAGCGGCGAGGTCGTGCACGATCGTTGGCTGCGATCAATCCCGGTGGGGGATGGGAGCGATTCTCGGCAACCGAGTTCCGGCTCGGGGTGGGGTTCACCGCGCAGTTTCCGCTGGCGGCGGTCGCCCGTCTCCTCGGCGACCGTGTGGCCACCAGGGAGCGCTTCCAGCGTCCGATCATCCGGAACTGCAGCAGGGATCTCGACGCCGTCACCCCCGACGACGCGGCCAACGTGCTCCGCGCGGTGTCGCACTGCCCCGTCTACCTGCCGATCCAGCTGGCGTTCCTGCGGGACGGGCCGCTCACCCACCTCGACCGGGTCACCGCGCCGACGACCCTGATCCTGTCCGAGTTCGACTCATTCCTCACCCGGGAAGAGTGCATGCAGCGACTGATCGACGAACTGCCTGAGCACGTGGCGGAGGTGGTCCTGCCCGGCGTTGGGCACATACCGATGCTGGAGAATCCCGGGATGGTTGCCGATGCCCTGCGTGCACACCTGGTAGGAGCGACGGGCGCGGGGTCATAGGTCATGCGCCTTGGCTGCCTGGGCGCAGAGCGACGAGACTGAGTGAGCCGGGCCCGGCGCTGGCCGTCGACGAATGAACCCTGCCCGCCTGCGTGTGACGCTGGCGGTCCATCGCGTGGTCGCACCCCGCCGGAGGGCGGCGGTGTCTCTGTGCCCTCGGCAGGATTCGAACCTGCGACACCGGCTTTAGGAGAGCCGTGCTCTATCCCCTGAGCTACGAGGGCGTCGGGGTCTGTCACCCCGGTGCAACTAGGAAGTGTAGCGGGGTACCCGCCAACGGCCTGTCGGCCGGGTCGACGGAACCCTCTTGACGGGCGCCGCGCGGGTGGTATGTTAACGGCAATTCGCGGTGGTGTTGACGTCGTCGAGGAGGGGGGATGACGTCAACACCGACGAGAAGTAGTGAAATGCAGACTGTTTCGTCAACGGGTGTCAGTCGGAGGGGACGCATGCCGCGCAGCTATGTCGATCTCGGACACCCACCGCTGCTGACCGCCGCGCAGACCCGCATCGCGATCACCACCACCCGCACCCGGGTGGCCCGGAAGCACCCGGATCTCACCGACGCCCTCGACTTCTGGTCCTTCGCCGGAGCTGCCGCGAACGTGGTCATGCAGATCGGCTGGCCCGAGGTCGCGTGCGGGGTGATCGAGAGCAGGGTGCCGTCCGGGGCGCTGATGCAGCATCCGTGGAAGCGGGCCCGCACCACCACCCAGTATCTCGCCGTCGCGATCCTCGGGACCGACGACGAACGTGCCGCCTACCGGGAGGCCGTCAACGGCGCGCACCGACACGTCCGATCCGACGAGACGAGCCCGGTCGAGTACAACGCCTTCAACAGGGAACTGCAGCTGTGGGTCGCGGCCTGCCTCTACATCGGGTTCGAGGACTCGCACCAGCTGCTGCACGGGAAGCTGTCGGCGGATGACCTTGAGCACTTCTACCAACGGTCCGCCACGCTCGGGACGACGCTGCAGGTCACCGAGGAGATGTGGCCCGCGACCCGCGCCGACTTCGACACCTACTGGAACACCGCCTGCGCGCGGGTCCGGTTCGACGAGCGGACCGCCCGCTTCGTCGATGACCTCGTCGGACTGCGGATGATCGCGTGGCCGATCCGGGCACCGTTTCGGAACCTGCTGCGCTTCCTGACGATCGGTTTCCTGCCGCCGCTGTTCCGCGAACAACTCGGACTGGAGTGGACCGCGGACGACCGGCGCCGATTCGAGCACCTGTTCATCTTCGTCTCGTTCGTCAACCGGTTCCTGCCCGGCTTCATCCGGAACGGCGGGAGCCGCCTGCTGATGCGGGATCTGCGCCGCCGGATCGGCAAGGGGTCGAAGCTCCTCTGACCCCGGTCAGGCCGGCGTCGTCGCGACCCCGCGGTGGAACCCCTTGCGGTCGTACAGTGCCGCGGTGACCGCACCGATCACCAGGCCGACGGCCAACCCGATCGCCGTCATCGTCACCGCGTGCGTCAACTCCCGTGCCCCACCCTCGCCGAAGTACAGCAGCGCCCGCACCCCGAGGAACACCTGGTGCATCGGCTCGAAGCTCGCCAGCCAGCCGAAGAACGGCGGGGTGGCCTCGATCGGGATCGTGCCGCCCGCGGACGGCAGTCCGAGGACGACGAAGATGATCAGGTTGATGATCATGCCCGCGGTACCGAAGATCGCCAGCACCGACATCGCCGTGATCCCCACCGCCGCGATCGCGAACGTGCCGTACAGCCACAGTCCCAACGCGTTCTGCAGCGGCATCGACAGCAGATGCGAAATCCACACGTACAACCCCGACACCAGCGGTGCGACCACCAGCATCACCGCCCACTTCACCGCGAGGGTCTGCAGCCGCGAGATCTCGACCGCCGGATTGTGCAGATACCGCGGGCCGAACTCGGTTGGCGCGAACCCAAGCATGCCGTCGATCAGGGTGTTGACGATCATCGCCCCGGTGAATCCGGCGAGAAGGACCAGCAGTGCGTAGTAGAACGCGGACAGCCCGTTCCCGGTGCCGTCCGGCAGCGGCTTGTGCGGGACGGTCAGCACGTTGATCGGCTCCGCCAGCGTGAGCCGGGACGCGCCGGGCACCGGGGTGTCGCCGACCCCGGCGGCGACCTGCTCGGTGACCTGCCTGCCGACCGTCTCGTTGACCGTCTCCATCGCGGGCCCGGTGATGGCCTCGACGATCCCGACACCGAACGTTCCTGCCCGCGGATTCGTGTACACCGTGATGATCGGGCGTTCCACATCCCCCGGCACCACGCTGGACTGGGCGAGGATCATCATGCGTTTCGTGAAGTCCGACGGGATCATGATCGCGCCGTACACCTCCGCGGAGTCGAGCATCGACTGCGCGGTGCCGATCCCGACCTGCCGCAGGTCCACCTTGTCGGCGGGAATCCCGTCGGTGAGGCCCGCGACGATCTGCTCGCCGATGTTCTGCCGGGCATCCGACCCCGGAGGCACATCCCCCTCGTCCTGGTTGACGACGGCGATCGGAAAGCCGTGCAGGCTCCCCTTCGGGTCCAGGATCCCGCCCAGGTACAGCGCCGCAAGCAGCGACATCAGCAGCGCGACCACCAGGATCGGGGCCGCCCAGAACAGCGGCGTGCGCAGCTTCCTGGTCCGAGCGCCCGGTTCGACGGCCTCCGGTGCCAGATGCTTCGGACTGTTCATCTCGCCGCCTCTCGTCGCGGTGTCAGGGGCGGAATGTGTGCTCGCGCACGGCCTCGACCAGCCCGTCGATGACGGTGCCGGTCATGCCGGGGCTGAACGCCGCCAGCTTCGTCAGCGGCGCGCCCGCCGCCATCTTCAGCAGCAGCGGATCCACGTCACCGAGTCCGGGGCCGCCGCCGGCTGCCGCGAACGCCTCCGCCAGCAGCGGCCCGCCAATAGGATGCGCGAACCACTCGCCGAGCGTGGACATCCCGGTTAGGGTCGGCGGGATCCCGTCACCGGGGGAGGTGTGGACCCCGGCCAGCCGGATATCCCGTGAGGACGCGCCGACCCGAATCTCGAAGTCGCCCGCCTCCACCACCCAGCGGTGCTCGCGGACCGACCAGAACGCGAACGCGCGCTCGTCGAGGGCGATCGTCACCTGCCGAGACTCGCCCGGCACCAACAGCACCTTCGCGAAGCCCTTCAGCTCGTGGACCGGCCGATCGACGGTGGACTCGACGTCGCGGACGTAGACCTGCGCCACCTCCGCCCCGGCCCGGTCGCCGGTGTTGGTGACGGTGAACGACACCGTCAGGCCGTCGCCGGACGGGTCGAGCGCGAGGTCGGCGTAGTCGAAGGTGGTGTAGGACAAGCCGAATCCGAACGGGTATGCCACCGGCACGTCCAGGGTGTCGAACCAGCGGTACCCGACGTGGATTCGTTCGCCGTAGACGACGACGCCGTCGGAGCCGGGGAAGTTGAGGCGACTCGGGGTGTCCTCGAGTCGCAGCGGGATCGTCTCGGTCAGCCGACCCGACGGCGTCGCCAGCCCGAACAGCAGGTCCACCGTCGCGGACCCACCGGCCTGCCCGAGCAGCCACCCCTCCAGGATCGCTTGCGCGCGGTCCCGCCAATCGGCGACCGAGACCACCGCGCCGTTCGACAGCACAACGGCGACACGGGGATTGACGTCAGCGACGGCATCGAGCAGGGCCAACTGGTCGGCGGGCAGGGCGAGGCCGGTGCGGTCGAACCCCTCCGACTCGACCGCCGTCGGTAGCCCGAGGAACAGCAGCACCGTGTCCGCCGACCCGGCGAGCGTCACCGCCTCCGCGACCAGGTCGGGGTCCGCGACCCCGTCCAACCGGAACCCGGGCTCGAAACGCGCAGCCGTCCCTGCGAGTTCGGTGATCGCGTCGAGGACGGAGTCGACGCGGGTCGGGACGACCTGGGAACTGCCGGACCCCTGGAATCGTGGGGTGCGAGCGAACTCGCCGATCACCGCGATCGACTCGAGCGCCGTCGCCTCGAGCGGCAGCAGCCCGTCCTCGTTCTTGAGTAGCACCGCGGACTCGGTTGCCGCCGCGGCGGCGAGCGCGTGGTGGGCGTCGGTGTCATAGCGGCCCGCGTCGGTGGCGGTCGCCCGGTCAACTAGGGCCAGCACCCGCTCCACCGCCGTGTCGACGATCGCCTCGTCCAGCGCTCCCGACTCGACGGCCGCGATCACCGCGTCGTCGCCCGCCGCCGCTGGCATCGTCAGATCCAGCCCAGCGGCCAGAGCGCGCACCCGGTCGTTCACCGCGCCCCAATCCGACATCACCAGGCCGTCGAAACCCCATTCGTCGCGGAGCACCGTCGTCAGCAGCCACCGGTTCTCGCTCACCGCTACGCCCCGCAGCGTGTTGTACGAGCACATCACCGTCCACGGTAGGGCGGTGGTGACGATGCGTTCGAAGGCGGGGAGGTAGATCTCGCGGAGGGTGCGCTCGTCGGCCTGCACGTCGACCCGCATCCGGTCGGTTTCCTGATTGTTCGCGGCGAAATGCTTGAGTGAGGTTCCGACGCCGCGGGATTGCACGCCAAGCACCCAGGCGGCGCCGAGTGTCCCGGCCAGGAACGGGTCCTCCGAGTAGTACTCGAAGTTCCGTCCGCACAGCGGGGATCGACGGATGTTCACCCCCGGCCCGAGCAGGACCGACACCCCCTCGGCGCGCGCCTCGTCGCCGAGCGCGGTGCCGACGGTATGGATCAGGTCGACGTTCCAACTCGACCCGAGGCCGACGGCCGGCGGAAAGCAGGTCGCGGGGACGCTGTCACCGAGTCCGAGGGCGTCGCCGCCCTCGGACTGCTTGCGCAGGCCGTGCGGCCCGTCGGTGACCAACAGTGCGGGCACCCCCGCTTCCGGGATCGCGGCCGTGTGCCAGAAGTCGGCGCCGGTGGTCAGCGCCACCTTGCTGGCCAGGCCGAGCCCGGCGCGGGCGCCCGCGGTTGCGCCGCGTACCGGCTCCGAATGGGATTGCTGGGTCATCGAATTCCCGTCCGCCGTCCGGCGCCGGGTGGTGCCACCCGGCGCGTTCACCCAGCCTATGTCGGGAAGCGGGTCCGGGCCGGACGACACCTCCGGCCGCGTCGCGGTGCCGACGCGGCCGGAGGTGTCGTGCCGGAACCCGGGCTACGGTGCGGCCGGTGCCGGGCTGGCCTGCTCGTCGGGCAGTTCGCGACGGAGCTTCTCGCCCTCGATGTCGACGTTCGGCAGGATCCTGTCCAGCCACTTTGGCAGCCACCACGCCTTGTCCCCGAGCACCGCCATCACCGCGGGGATGATCACCATCCGGACGATGAACGCGTCGAACAGGACGGCGGCGGCGAGGGCGAACCCGATCGACTTGATGAACGAGTTGGGTTCGAGGATGAACGCGCCGAACACCGAGATCATGATCAGCGCGGCCGCGGACACGACGCGGGCGCCGTGGCTGAAGCCAATGGTCATGGCCTCCTTCGCGGACGCACCGTGCACGTACTCCTCGCGCATCCGGGTCACCAGGAACACCTGGTAGTCCATCGCGAGGCCGAACACCACCCCGATCAGGAAGATCGGCATGAAGCTGACCAGCGGCTGCGGGTTCGAGATGAGCCCGCCCCAGCCCTCCTGGAAGATCGCGACGGTGGCACCGAAGGTGGCCGCGACGCTGAGCAGGAAGCCGAGGGCCGCGGTCAGCGGCACCAGGATCGACCGGAACACCAGCATCAGCAGGATGAACGCCAACCCGACGACGATGATCAGGTAGGGGACCAGTGCGCCGAGCAGTCGATCGGAGATGTCCGTCTCCAACGCGGTCTGCCCGGTGACGCCGTAGTTGACGCCGATCTGCTCGTGCAGGTCGCCCTCGCCGTCGCGGATCGACTGCATCAGGTCGACGGTCCGGCTGTCGGTGGGGGCGCTGCCGGGGGTGACGAGGATCTGGGCGGTGTCCCCGGCCGGGTTCATCGCGACGATCTGCGCGTTGACGACGTCGTCCTGCTCGGAGATCGTCCGGACCACCGTGCCGAACGCCTCGGGTGCCGGGACCGTGGCGTCCTTGGCGTCGACGACGACGATCAGCGGGGAATTGCGGCCGGGGCCGAACGCGTCGGACACCAGGTCATACGCCTGCCGCGAACTGGTCGCGGGGTCGCCGGTGCTCTCGGACGGCAGGGCCAGCTTCAGTCCGGCGGCGGGCAGCGCGAGGACGCCGAGGACGGCGATGCCGGCGATCAGCGGGATCGCGGGCCTGCGGCCGACCCAGCCCGCGTAGCGGGTGGCCGGACCGGGGGCCGCGTCCTCCGCCTCCGGGTCCGGCGCCGTGACGAACGGTAGCCGCCCCGCGAACGCCTTCCTGCCGAGCAGGCCGAGGAAGGCGGGCAGGAAGGTCAGCGCGACGAGCACCGCGATCAGTACCGCGAACGCGGCGGCCATGCCCATGTCGGAGAGGAACTTGATGCCGACGACACGGAGCGCGACGAGCGCGATGATCACCGTCAGGCCCGCGAACACCACCGCGGATCCGGCGGTGCCGACCGCGCGACCCGCGGCCTCCTCCCGGTTGCCGGTGACGGTGATCTCGTGCCGGAAGCGGGACACGATGAACAGCGAGTAGTCGATCGCGACGGCGAGGCCGATCATCACGGCCAGGGTCGGTGTCATCGACCCGAGCTCGGTGAAGCCGGTCGCGACCGTGATACCGAGCGAGCCGATGCCGACACCGATGATCGCGGAGATCAGCGGCAGGCCGGCCGCGACCAGGGAACCGAAGGTGAGCATCAGCACGACGGCGGCAACGGCGAGGCCGATGAGTTCGGCGGATCCGCCCGGCATTTCGGGGGTCTGCGCGGCGGAGCCGCTGACCTTGACGGTCAGCCCGGCGTCCCGTGCGACCTGCGCCGCGGCGTCGATCCGGTCGGTCAGCTCGGTGGTGACATCCTGGTAGTCGCCGCCGAACGGGACCTCGACGTAGCCGACCGTCCGGTCGGGGCTGAGCGGGGAGAGTGCCTGCGCATCGGCGAGGGCCTGGTCGACGGGCTTCCCGGTCTCCTCGGCCTGCGCGGTTGTCATCGCCGTCAGCTGCTCGTTCGCGACGACGGGGTTGACCAGCGCGCCCCGGGACTCCTCGGGTGACGCGGTCGCCGGGTCGACCTTCGCGGCCGGATCCACCAACTCGATGCCGCGGATCTGCGCGAGGGTGGCATCCATCGCGGCCTGATTCCCCGGACTGTCGAGGGTCTGACCCTCCGGAGCGGCGAACACGTACCGCGCGGAGATCGAACTGAACGGGTCCTTGTCGCCTGCCGGGAACCGTTCCGCCATCAGGTCCTGCGCCTTCTGCGCGGGGGTCCCCGGGATGGAGAACGAATCGTTGGTCGGGCCGGACAGGGTCGCGGCGCCGACACCCATCAGGACGAGGATGGCGAGCCAGATGGACAGGACGGTGCCCTTGCGCCGGTAGGCGAACTTGCCGATCCGGTACAGGTAGGTGGCCATGAAGGACCCTTCGTGTGTCGGGGGTGCGGGTGGCTGGGCGGGTCGGTGGTCGGTTAGGGGACGGGCGGCGCTGGCCGGGCGGCGGGGGGTCTGCGGGGAGTCGGCTGCGGGAGCCCGGCACGCAGCATCGCGAACGTCTCCCGGACCAGGGGCTCCGGTGTGGGATGGCCGGTGTTGCCGCCGAGCCACAGCTCGATCGCGGACTTGGCCGCGGTGCCGACCGCCATCTGCAGCACGTTCGGATACAGGTCGGTGTCGACGTCCGTCCCGGTGCGCGCCGCGATCGCCTCGCCGAGGGTGCGGGTGACCCGGCCGTGCAGGGCGATGTGGCGGGCCAGCAGCGCGGGGCTGTCCTCGATCAGCATCATCTCGGCGCGGACGTCCTCCAGATCGCGGACCGGATCGAGGACGATGGACAGGACGATCGCCTCGAGGGAGTCCCAGATCGGTTCGTCGAGGGGGCGCGCGTAGAGGCGTTCCACCCAGCCCGCGACGTCGGCCTCGAAGCGGTAGAGCACCGCTTCTTCCTTGGAGGCGAAGTAGTTGTGGAACGTGCGGGTGGACACGCCGGCCTCCGCCGCGATCGCCTCGGCGGTGACGCCGCCGAGGCCGGCCGGTTTCGCGAGGCGGATCGCGGCCTCGCTGAGTGCCAGGCGGGTGGCGGCCTTCTTCTGGTCGCGCAGGCCGGTGGGGGTGCTCACCCCAACCAACGTACGGAAAGTGCAGTTCTCTGCAAACTTGCAGGTTGATGCAAAACTGTGGGGTTGGTTACATCCGCCGCCGTGCCGTGGCGACCGTCACCCGCCCCCGGGTCATCGATCCCGCTCGCCTCGGTCCTACGGTTTCCCGACCTGGCTGCGTAATGTCCTAGCGAGCAGTCACCTCACAGCCGATTGGAGTGTCCCGGTGCACATCGGAACCCAGATCACCTACAGCGGCGGGTTCGCCGAAACGGTCGCCGAGGTCGCCGACCTCGAACGGGCGGGCCTCGACATCGCGTTCATCGCCGAGGCCTATTCGTTCGACGCGGTCAGCCAGCTCGGCTTCCTCGCCGCGAAGACCACCAGCCTGAAGCTGGCGTCCGGGATCTTCCAGATCTACACCCGCACCCCGTCATTGATGGCGATGACCGCCGCCGGGCTCGACTACGTCTCCGGCGGACGGTTCGTGCTCGGCATCGGTGCCTCCGGCCCGCAGGTCATCGAGGGCTTCCACGGCGTGAAGTACGACGCCCCGCTCGGGCGCACCCGCGAGCTCGTCGACATCTGCCGCCAGGTGTGGCGCCGCGAGAAGGTGCAGTACGACGGCAAGTACTACCAGGTGCCGCTGCCCGCCGAGAAGGGCACCGGGCTCGGCAAGCCGCTCAAGCTGATCAACCACCCGGTGCGCGAACGGATCCCGATCGTCATCGCCGCGCTCGGCCCAAAGAATGTGGCGCTGACCGCCGAGATCGCCGAGGGCTGGCAGCCGATCTTCTTCCACCCGGAGAAGGCCCGGACCGTGTGGGGCGAGTCGCTGGACGCCGGCAAGGCCAAGCGCGACCCGGCGCTGGGCGAGCTGGAGATCTACGCCGGCCCGGCGCTCGCGATCGGTGACGACGTCGAGCACATGCTGGAATGGATCAAGCCGCACCTCGCGCTGTACATCGGCGGCATGGGTGCGCGCGGCAAGAACTTCTACAACGATCTCGCCTGCCGGTACGGATACGAGGCGGAGGCGAAGACCATCCAGGACCTGTACCTGGACGGCAAGAAGCAGGAGGCCGCGGCCGCGGTGCCGGACGAACTGGTGCGCGCGATCTCGCTGATCGGCCCCGAGGGGTACGTCCGGGAGCGGGTGGCCGCGTTCAAGGAGGCGGGCGCGACGACCCTGACCGTCACCCCGATGGCCCCCGACACCGCGGGCCGGGTCTCCCAGATCGAGAAGCTGCGCTCCATCATCGACGCGTAGCGCAGCGACACCCCCGCCTCATGGTTCCCGGCGGGGCGGGGGTGATGGCCGCGACGCACGACACGGACCGTCGACCGACGCGGCGCGGCCCCGGAACCGGGACAATGGGCACCGACAGTGTCTCGAGCCGAGTGAGGGAGCAGCATGAGCGCAGGCAAGCCCGTCGTGGTTGGCGTGGACGGATCGGAATCGGCGTCGACGGCCGTGGTGTGGGCGGCGCGAACGGCCGCGGCCCGCACGCTTCCGCTGCTGCTCGTCTCCGTCGTGCACGTACCCGCCTACTACTACACCGAGCCCTATCTGGTGCGCGGCTACGGCGACGACCTGAAGAACGCGGGCCGTGCCCACCTCGACAGCGCCGCGGTACTCGCCCGCGAGGCCGCCGAGGAGGTGGGTCTGCTCGAGGTGGACAGCAAGCTGCACGAGGGCCGGATCTCGGAGATCCTGCTCCAGTACGCGCCGCGGGCGTCGATGATCGTCCTCGGCAATCGGGGGCTCGGCGAATTCAGCGGGGCGCTGCTCGGGTCGGTCGCCCGCGCGGTCGCCGCGCACTCGACGGCGCCCGTCGCGGTGGTTCGCGGGCGCACGCTCGACGGCAGGCCGCCGACCGAGGGCCCGATCGTGGTCGGCGTCGACGGTTCCGAGATCAGCGAGGACGCGCTCGCTGCCGCGTTCCGGGAGGCGTCCGCGCGGAACGCGCAACTGATCGCGGTGAACGTGTGGAGCGACGTGTCGGTGCAGCCGTCCCTCGGCGCGACCGAGGACGATCCGCACTGGCGCTCGATCCAGTCCGCGGAGGAGGCGGTGCTGTCGGAGCGGCTCGCCGGTCACATCGAGCAGTACCCGGACGTGCCGGTGCAGCGGGTGGTCCGCCGCGACCGGCCGGTCCGGGTGCTCAGCGAATTCGCCGAGCAGGCGCAGCTTCTCGTCGTCGGCAGCCACGGCCGCGGTGGATTCGCGGGCATGCTGCTCGGGTCGACCAGCGCGGCCCTGATGAGCACCGCGGACTGCCCGGTGCTGATCGTGCGTCCGACGCCGTAACCGGGCCGACCCGCACCGCGCGAAGGGCCGGTACCGATCGGTACCGGCCCTTCGCGCGTGCGACGCGGCAGCGTCGGTGTCGGTTCAGCCGAACTCGTCGAGCCCGCCCGCCCGCAACTGCGCCCACACGTCGGTGGGGTGCACGCCGCGGCGGACGGCGTCATTCTCGATCAGCACGCCGAGCAGGACCGAGTTCAGGAACGCGAGCGCGTCCGGGTCGTGCCGGGCGGACTTGACCTCGGCCCACCGGGCGACGTTGCCGCGCTTGGCCGCGGACGCCATCTCCAGCGCCGTCTCGAACAGGGCAGCGGCATCGGACGCGGGTCGGGTGGTGGTCAGGTCGGTCACGGCGTCGAGCCTCGCCGACGGGGACCCCGGCCGATAGTGCCGAAGGTCCCGATGTGCTGGGATCGGAGCATGCAGACACGGCTGTTCCTGGTCGACGACCACGAGATCGTGCGGCGGGGTCTGGTGGACCTGCTCGGCGGCGCCCCCGACCTCACCGTCGTCGGGGAGGCGTCCTCGGTGTCGGGTGCGCTGGCGGGGTATCCGGAGTCCGGCGCCGACGTCGCGGTGCTCGATGTGCGGCTGCCCGACGGGTCCGGGGTGGAGTTGTGCCGCGAACTGCGGTCGACGCATCCGGGGCTGCGGTGCCTGATGCTCACCTCGTTCTCGGACGACGAGGCGCTGTTCGACGCGGTCATGGCAGGCGCGTCCGGCTACCTGCTCAAGCAGATACTGGGCACCGACCTGATCTCCGCGGTGCGAACCGTCGCCGCGGGCGGCTCCCTGTTCGCCGACCGGGACACGGCAGCGGTGCTGGCCCGGATCCGCGAGCAGCGCACCCAGGGCGGTCTCGTCGATGTGCTCACCGATCAGGAGAAGGTGGTGCTCGACCTGATCGGGGAGGGGCTGACGAACCGGGAGATCGGGGCCCGCATGCACCTGGCGGAGAAGACGGTGAAGAACTACGTGTCCCGGCTGCTGGCGAAGCTCGGGATGCAGCGCCGCACGCAGGCGGCGGTGCTGGCGACCGAGCTGAGGGGCCGGCCCGGCCGCGGACGGTGACGCGGACTCCGGCCGCGGTCAGCGCGCGCCGTCGAGGTGGTGCCGCAGCAGCACCGTCAGCTGCCCGTGCGCGTCGGTGAATGGGCGGCTCGACCCGAGCGCGCGGGCCTGCACGATCGCGCCTTCGATCACCGACAGCAGCAGGCCCGCTGTCGGCCGTGCGGTTGCCGCGGGGATCCCGGCCGCGACCAGGCCGTCGGCGAGTCGGGCCGTCCACTCGTCGAACGCCTGCCCGGCCGCGGCCCGCACCGCCGGATCCGATTCGTCCAGCGCGGCGGCCATCATGAACGAACCGAGCCGGTAGTCGCTCGATTCGAGCGGCTCGCGCCAGAACGCGAGCAGCTCGTCCAGCCAGTGCTCGATCGACGGTGCGGTCGCGAGGGCGTCCGCGGTCGCGGCAAGGTGGGAGTGCACCACCCGGGAGACGATCCGGGTCGCGGCCTCGACCAGCTGACTCTTGCCCGCCGGGAAGTGCTGGTACAGCGAGTTTCGGGAGGCGTTGCTCCGCTTGAGGAGTTCGGTGAGCCCGGCCGCGTGGATCCCGGACTCCTGCACCATCGTGATGGTGCTCGCGAGCAGGCGGGCGCGCGGGCGCGGCGGCGTCATGGGAATCCTCCGATTCGCTTGTGTGAACCGATCGGTTCATGTTAGATCGGATTCGGACGTGAACCGGTCGGTTCATAGCGAGAGGATGTCATGCCCGCCCAGATCGCCACCGCAACACCCGTCGCCAACGCGGCGCTCCTCGGTCTCGGGGTGTACCGGCCCCGCCGCGTCGTCCCCAACGCCGAGATCGTCGACCGCATCGATTCCTCCGACGAGTGGATCCGGACCCGATCGGGGATCACCGCTCGGCACTGGGCCTCGGACGACGAGACGATCGTCTCGATGAGCGTCGCCGCCGCGCGGGACGCCCTGTCCGCCGCCGGGATCGCCGCCGATCAGGTCGACGCCGTGGTGTTGGCCACCTCGTCGCAGATGGTGCTCGGGCCCTCGGCAGGCGCGGTGGTCGCCACCGAACTCGGCATGCACGACACCGCCGCCTACGACGTCTCCGCCGGGTGCGCGGGGTTCTGCTATGCGCTCGGCAACGCGGCGGCCCTGGTGCGGGCAGGCCAGGCGCGGCACGTCCTGGTGATCGGCGTCGAACGGCTGTCGGATCTGCTCGACACGTCCGACCGGACCTGCGCATTCATCTTCGCCGACGGTGCGGGTGCCGCCGTGGTCGGACCGTCCGACGTCGAGGGGATCGGCCCGGTCGCGTGGGGATCGGACGGCGCGCAGACCGCGGCGATCAAGCAGGACAAGGACTTCATGGCGTACTTCGCCGAGGTCGCGGACCGCGGTGCGGATGCCGAGCGCCCCTACATTCGCATGAACGGGCAGGCGGTCTTCCGGTGGGCGGTGACCTTCCTGGAGAAGGCCTGCCGCGACGCCCTGGAGCGTTCCGGTGTCACCGTCGACGACCTCGACGCGTTCGTGCCGCATCAGGCCAACAGCCGGATCACCGACGCGCTGGTCCGGGCGCTGGGTGTGCCCGACTCCGTCGCCGTCGCCCGCGACATCGTGGAGGCCGGAAACACCAGTGCCGCATCGATTCCGATGGCGATGGAGCAGCTGCTGCGGTCCGGCGGCGCGAAGGCCGGTGACACCGCGCTGCTGATCGGTTTTGGTGCGGGCCTTGCCTACGCCGGGCAGGTCGTCACCCTCCCACCGATCGCCTGACCCGTCCCGCGCCACCGAACGGGCGGTTGCCGCGCCGGCCACTCGGCCGATGCCCCGGCAACCGCCCGTTCGGTGTCACACCAGCGGTGCGCGCCAGGTGAGGGTGGTGCCGCCGCCGAGGGCGGACCGCACCTCGCAGGCGCCGCCACACGCCGCGGCCCGCTTCGCCAGATTCGACAGGCCGCTGCGGGGTTCGGTGCCGGACATGCCGACCCCGTCGTCCGCGATCGCGACCACGAACTCGTCGGCCGCCGTCACCGTGACGGTGATCGAGCGCGCGGCGGCATGTCGGCGCGCATTGGAAAGGCCCTCACGGAGAACGGCTTCCGCGTGCAGGGCGATGGCCTGGGGGACCAGGGTGTCGATCGCCCCGGAGAACTGCACCGACGGGGTGACCTCGGACGTCAGCTCGCCGACCACGTCCAGCAGCCGCCGTCGCAGCCCGGCGGTCGGGGTGGCCTCCGCCGACTGCAGATCGAAGATGGTGGTGCGGATCTCGCGGACCGTGGTGTCCAGTTGTTCGACGGACCTGGCGAGCACCTCCGCGGTACGACCCGACGCCGTCGCGGCAATCGACTGCAGGCTCATCCCGGTCGCGAAGAGGCGTTGGATGACGTTGTCGTGCAGGTCCCTGGCGATCCGGTCGCGGTCGGCGAGCACGTCCAGCAGCCGCTGCTGACGCTGCTGGTGCGCGAACTCGAGGGCCACCGCCGCCAGGTCCGCCATCGACGCGAGTCGCTGCATCTCGTCCGGGTCCCAGTCGGGTCCGCCCGCGCCCGCGCTGACCACCAGCGCGCCCTGGACGTGCTGCGGGCCCGACACCGGCACCGTCGCCGACCGGACCGCGCCCGCGCTGAGCACCGCGAAGTCGACGCGCTGCCCGACCGTTCGTCGGGGATCGGTGGACGCGAGCACGACCCCGTCCGAGTCGACGGTGTCGACCAGGGTGACCGCGTCCGCGGAGCCGAGTTCACGTACCTGCCGCACCAGCAGGTCCAGGGTCTCGGGTACCGAACCGCCGATCAGCAGCCGCGAGGTGATCGACGACATCGCCGTCAGCCAGCGTTCCCGGGTACGGGACTGCTCGAACAGTCGGGCATTGTCGATCGCCAGCGCCGCCGCCTCGGCCAGCACCGTCAGGATGGTCTGGTCCTCGTCGGTGAACTCCGGGCCGGCGCGCTTCTCGGTGAGGTAGATGCTGCCGAACGCCCGACCGCGCACGATGATCGGCATCCCGAGGAAGCTGCGCATCGGGGGATGGTTCGGGGGAAATCCGATCGAGGAGGTGTGGGTGGCGAGGTCGCGGATCCGGACCGGCCGAGGATCCTCGATCAGCAGCCCGAGCAGGCCGCGGCCCTCCGGAAGGTGGCCCATCGACGCGCGGGTGGCGGCGTCGATGCCCTCGTACACGAACTCCGACAGCCCGCCGCCGGGGGCCCGGACACCGAGTGCGCCGTACCGCGCTCCGAGCAGTTCGGTGGCGGTCCGCACGATCCGCTGCAGGGTGGTGTCCAGGTCCAGGCCGGCGCCGACCACCAGCACCGCCTCGAGCAGATCACGCAGGGTCCGCGGGGAACTGACGCTCTCGCCGAGGCGGCGGTGCACGGTGCCGAGCAGCTGATTCAGGCCGCTGGCGGGATCGTCGACCATGCCCCGAGCCTACTGGGGGCATGGTCTACAGGGTCCCGTGTCCGGCTCCCGAGGCCGCCCCCCGCGGGCAGGGGGGGAGGGCAGGGGGGGTTTGCCCCATCCCGGTGCTTGAGACA
>NZ_JBSGXD010000006.1:17235-161187 GCF_053609225.1 Rhodococcus sp. NPDC054953
ACCGAAGGGGTGTGGGGAGCACTCCCCCCTCCGTAGAGGTTATTTGTGACCTTGCCCCGACGTCTTGCTCCGTCCTTCGGGTGGCCCTTCCCCCCCCCCCCCGCTCCGCCTGGGGCCCTTCCCCCCGGGGTCCGGTGCCGGGCTCGCGGGTCAGCCCCGCGCGGCCAGGTGGAGCGGGCGGGGGGTGCTCGCCGCGTACGGGTGCTGGAGCCGGTTGGAGACGCTGTTGAAGACGACGAAGATGTTCGAGCGCGGCACCGGGGTGATGTTGCCGCCCGACGCGTGCAGCACGTTGCTGTCGAACACGGTCATCGACCCGACGGGCCCGGTGAGCACGTCGATGCCGTGCACGGCGGCCAGTTCGGTGACCGCCGTCTCCGACGGAACCCCGATCCGGGGTGTCGTCGTCACCAGTGATTCGCGGTGGTGGTCCGGTGGGGTTTCGCCGCGGCACTGCACGAACACCCACTGGGTGCCCGGCAGGATCATCAACGGACCATTGTGGGGCTCATTGGGGGTCAACGCGATCGACGCGCTCACTGCCCGCGGCGCCGGCATTCCGTCCTCGGCGTGCCAGGTCTCGAAGTCGGAGTGCCAGTAGAACGCGCCGCCAACGAAGCCCGGCTTGTGGTTGAGCCGGCTCTGGTGGATGTACACCTCGCTGCCGAGGATCCGTCGGGCCAGGTCCGCGGCGCCCGACTCGGCGATCGCCTCCCGCACCACCGCGCTGAGCGCGACGACGTCGAAGATCGATCGAACGTCGGCGTTCGACTCCTCCCGCACGATCCGCTCGTCCCCGGCCAGCGCCGGATCCGACCGGATCCGCTCGATCTCCGCCCGGCACGCCGCCGCGGTCTCGTCCGAGATCGCCCGCATCCGCTGCAGGTAGCCGTTCTCCTCGAAGTGCGCCAGTTCGGGATGCCGGTCGGTGCCCCACAGGACCGGGTCGAGGCGGTCCAGCACCTCGGGCAGGTCGGCCACCCGACTGGGATAGCGGTCGACGCCCTCACGCATCGGCATCGACGGGCTCGCGCTCGGCGACGGTGAGCAGCGGGTAGACGCCGTTCTCGTCGTGCACCTCCCGCCCGGTGACCGGGGGATTGAACACGCACAGCATCCGCATCCGGGTGACCGGTTCGACCCGGTGCCGCTCGTTGCCGTCGAGCAGGTACATGGTGCCCGGACGCAACCGGTGCACCTCGCCCGTGTCGAGGTCGGTGAGGATGCCGTCGCCCTCGATCAGCCAGACCGCCTCGATGTGGTTGGCGTAGTGGAACTCGTTGACCGATCCGGCGGCGATGGTGGTTTCGTGGAAGGAGAATCCGACGCCGTCGCCGGCCAGGACGATCCGCTTCGAGCGCCAGTTGCCGTCCTCGCTGGTGATGTCGCGGTCGGTGTCGGTGATCTCGTCGGTGGTACGCACGATCATGTCAGGCACACACCTTCGCGGTCGCCTCGGCGAGAATGCTCAGGCCGTGATTGAGTTCCTCGCTCGTGATCGTCAGCGGCGGAAGGAGTTTCACGACCTCGTCGGAGGGGCCGGACGTCTCGGCGAGTAGTCCCTCGTCGTAGGCGAGACCACAGACCTTGACCGCCTTGCCGGGATCGTCGAATACCAGGCCCTGCACCATGCCGCGCCCGCGGGTGCTGACCCCGTCGAACGAATCCGCGAGGTTGGCGAAGATCTCACCGATCCGCTTGCCCTTCGACGCGGTCGACAGGCTGAGCAGGTCGTCGGCCCAGTACTGCTCGAGGGCGGCGGTGGCGGTGACGAAGGCGGGGTTGTTGCCGCGGAAGGTGCCGTTGTGTTCGCCGGGGGACCAGACGTCGAGTTCGGGTTTGAAGAGGGTGAGGGCCATCGGGAGGCCGTAGCCGCCGATGGACTTGGAGAGGGTGACGATGTCGGGGGTGATGCCTGCGACCTCGAAGGAGAAGAAGGGTCCGGTGCGGCCGCAGCCCATTTGGACATCGTCGACGATGAGGAGGATGCCGCGGGTGGAGCAGAGGTCGGCGAGGGCGCGGAGCCATTCGGGGCGGGCGATGTTGACGCCGCCTTCGCCCTGGACGGTTTCGACGATGACGGCGGCGGGGCGGTTGAGTCCGCTGCCGCTGTCGTCGAGGACGCGTTCGAACCAGTGGAAGTCGGGGGTTTCGCCGTCGAAGTAGTTGTCGAAGGGCATGGGGGTGGAGTGGACGAGGGGGATGCCGGCGCCTGCGCGTTTCATGGAGTTGCCGGTGACGGAGAGTGATCCGAGGGTCATGCCGTGGAAGGCGTTGGTGAAGTTGACGATCGATTCTCGGCCGGTGACCTTGCGGGCGAGTTTGAGGGCGGCTTCGACGGCGTTGGTGCCGGTGGGTCCGGGGAATTGGACTTTGTAGTCGAGTCGGCGGGGGGTGAGGATGAGGTCGTCGAAGGTTTCGAGGAAGCGTCGCTTTGCGGTGGTGTGCATGTCGAGTCCGTGGGTGATGCCGTCGGATTCGAGGTAGTCGATGAGGGCGCGTTTGAGGACGGGGTTGTTGTGTCCGTAGTTGAGTGCGCCTGCGCCTGCGAAAAAGTCGACGTAGTCGCGGCCGGTCTCGTCCTGGATCCAGGTGCCCCTGGCCCGGGTGAACACGGTCGGCCAGGACCGGCTATAGCTGCGAACCTCGGATTCGCGTTGGTCGAAGATCGTCGTGTCGGGCGAGAGAACTGTGGTCATCGGCGTCCGCCTCCGTGGATCGGTCCTATGGTGTACAGGTCTTCTGCGGCGTGCCCCTCGGGGAAGTGGTCGGCCGCGAACAGGGGGCGGGCATAGATGCCGGTGTCGCGCCGCCTGGCGAGTGCGGTGAACATCGCAATCGACGAGGGATTGTCCGCCGTGATGGTGGTTTCGAGGAACCGGACACCGAATCCTCTTGTCCAGTCGAGGATTCGGTCCAGCATCGCGACACCGACACCCCGCCCGCGGGCGGCCTCGTCGACCGCGACCTGCCAGATGAACAGGGTGTCCGGGGATTCGGGACGCACATAGCCGGTGACGTACCCCGCCACCCGCCCGTCGATCTCGGCGACGGCGGACGTGTTCGGGAAGTCGCGGCACCACAACAGGTAGGCGTACGCCGAGTTCACGTCGAGCACCCGCGAATCCTTCGCGATCTGCTGCATCCGGATGGAGTCGGACAGGCGCGGCCTGCGCAGCACCGTCGTTCCTTCGTGCGCGGGAGGGTCGAGAAGGTCGGGCATGGGCCTCCGTTCGGCTTGGCCCGTCGCCGCGCTGACACACGGGGGACGGGGAGCGTCTTCGCCGCTGATGACACGAGCGGCTAGGCCGCTGATGACAGGAGCGCAGCCCGGCCGCAGTGTCGGGCGCGGCTCGGCCGCGCTGTCAGGTGACGGCTTCGCACTCCAGCGTGCGCGAACGATGTTGAGGTGATCCGGTCGCCTGTTTTGCGATCGTGTTACGGATCCGATTCGGGGAGACACGGAAGCGTGATGGTGAATCTGGCCCCGCCGCCGGGGCGATCCCCGCAGGTCACCGTCCCTCCGTGCGCGGCAACGGTCTCGGCGACCAGCGCCAGACCCAGCCCCGTTCCCGACCCGGTCGCCGAGCGCCGCCCCGGATGGGCGGTCGCGAAGCGTTCAAAGATCCGATTCCGATCGGCGGCCCGGACGCCGGGGCCGCGGTCGTCCACGTCGATCAGGACCACCGGCCCGTGCACCCGGATCGTGATGCCGACCAGGCCGCCGCCGTGCCGGTCGGCGTTGTCCATCAGATTCGCCAGCGCCCGCTCCAGCGCCAGCTTGCGCCCCTCGACCCGGCCGTCCGACTCGATCGTCACCAGCTGCGGGGACCGACGCGAGCGGACCATGGTGTGGGTGAGCAGGTCCGCCACCGACATCGGCTCCAGCTCGTCCTGGTGCAACCCCGCCTCGGACCGCGCCAACGCCAGCAGGTCGTCGAGCAGCCGTCGCAGGTGGTCGAGTTCGGCGGTGATCAGGTCCAGCGCCCGACCGGACCGCTCCGGCATCTCCCTTCGCTGCCGATCGAGCACGGCGACGCTGGTGATCAGCGTGGTCAACGGCGTGCGCAGTTCGTGACTGACGTCGCCGAAGAACCGGCGCTCGCGCTCGATCCGCTGGTGCAGCGAGTCCACCATCGTGTTGAAGGAGGTCGTGATCGTGTCCAGGTCCCGATCCCGGGTGAGGGTCAGCCGGGTGGTGAGATCGCCGCCCGAGATCTGGGCGGCCGTCCCCGCGAGTTCGTGCAGCGGCTTCAGGACCCGCCGACTCGCCCAGAACCCGACCGCGGCGCCGGCGGCGGTGGTCAGCATCGCGCAGGAGATCAGGACGATGCGCAGAATCCGCAGCGTCGAGTGCAGTTCGTCGAGCGGCGCCAACTCGTACAGGATGTCGCCCGCATCGTTGAGGACCAACCGCACGCCGATGTAGGGCCTGCCCGCAATGGTGGCGTGCATGGTCGCGCTGCCCTCGTCCGCCGACGACGCCCGCAGCTCGTCGGGCAGCAGGGTCGGTGCGATGCCCGGGTCGGAGGTGGACCACCGCGCCTGCCGGTCCAGCAACAGCACGGTGCCCGCGGGCAGATCGACCGCGCGCAACACATCCTCGGCGGGGGCATCCGACGCGTACAGCACGCTGCGGACGAAGTCGGCGTGGGTGGCGGTCTGGCGCTGCGCCGACCGCTCCCGCTGTCCCACCATGTACTCGCGGCTGGTGGTGAACACGGCCAACGACAGCACCAACGACACCAGCGCCGCCCCGACCGCGAACGACAGAATGACCCGGTTGCGCAGACCCAGCCCACGCAGGCGGAACCTACCGCGGGGCATCGAACCGGTAGCCGAGTCCGCGGACGGTGACGACGATGCGCGGCGCCGACGAGTCGTGCTCGATCTTGGTCCGCAGCCGGCGCACGTGCACGTCGACGATCCGTTCGTCGCCGAAGAAGCCGCGATCCCACACCCGCTCGAGGAGGATGGCGCGGCTCAGGACCAGCCCCGGCGACTGGGCCAGCTCGCACAGCAGCCGGAACTCGGTCAGGGTGAGGTGCACCTGCTCGTCGCCGCGCCGGACGACGCCGCCGCCGGGGGAGAGCACCAGCGGGGCCCGCGGGTCCGGGTCGAGGATGATGTCGGCGGGCGTGCTCGGTTCGCCGGTCGCACCGGCGCGACGGCGCAGGGCCCGCATCCGGGCGGTGATCTCCTTGATCTCGAACGGCTTCGTCACGTAGTCGTCGGCGCCCGCCTCCAGCGCGGCGACCACGTCGTGGGTGTCATCCCGCGCGCTGACGACGATGATCGGCACGTCGTGGCCCTGCCGGACCAGGCGGATGCATGTGAAGCCGTCCATCTCGCCGAGCATCAGGTCGACGATCATCACGTCCGGGGGACCGCTGCGTCGGAGGTGGTCCAGCGCGGTTTCCGCGTCCGGCGCCTCGTCGACGTCGTACCCCTCGTCCTCGAGCGCCAGCCGCAGCGCGGCCCGGACACGGTCGTCGTCCTCGACGATCAGCAGATTGGCACCCATCACTCCATACTGGCAAACGCGGTGACGCCGCCCCGGCGCGGAGGGCTCACCCCCACCCGAATGCGCTGGTCGCGGCCTCCACCGCGAGCGGTACCGCCGGGCTCCGGTCTGGCGCGAGATCGTGCCCCCTCCCGTCGACGAGGACCAGGGTGTGCGGCGCGGCGATCAGGTCCATCGCCGCGCGCATCTCGTCCGGAGTGCCGAACGGGTCGCGGGTGCCGTGCACGAAGACGGCGGGGCAGCGCAGATCCGGCAGGTGCGCGGTGCGGGCCTTCTCCGGTTTGCCCGGCGGGTGCAGGGGGTACGAGAACAGCAGCAGTCCGTCGCAGATCCCCGGCCGCTCGGCGGCGATCATCGACGCCTGCCGTCCGCCGTACGAATGGCCGCCGAGCACGACCGGCGCGGTGACCGACTCGCGGATCGCGTCCGCCGCGGCCGCGATGCCGTCCCGGTCCTGGCCCGCGGTGGACGGGCTCGGGGGTCCCTTCGGTCGCCGCTGCCGAAACGGCAGGTCGTAGCGCAACACCAGCACGCCCGCTGCGGCGAAGTCGGCGGCCGCACCCTGCAGCAGTCGCGCGGTGCGGTCGCCCCCCGCTCCGTGCGTCAGCAGCAGCGCCGCCACCGGATCGCCCGCGGGTCGGTGCAGGTCGCCGACGACCCCGTCGCGTTCGAACAACTCGCTCATCCGGACAACCTCCGGCCGTTGCGGGTGGCTACTTCGCGACGGTCAGCAGGAAGGCAACGTCCTCGACCGCCTCGACGCGGTGCCGGACGGCGGGGATCACCAGCAGGTCGCCGGTCGATCCCTTCCAGGAGTCGTCGCCCGCGATCAGGGTGAGGGTGCCGCTGAGCACCAGGAGCGTTGCCTCGCCGGGGGAGTCGTGCTCGGCGAGCTCCTGCCCGGCGGTCAACGCGACGACGGTCTGCCGCAGGCTGCGCTGATGGCCGCCGTAGATCGTCTGCGAACTCCGTCCGCTGGACGCGGCGTTGGCGAGCTTGAGTTGTTGCCGCGCAACGGCGGTCAGCGACTTCTTGTCCATGGGGCTGCCTCTCGCTGGGAAAGACCGACTGGGAGGTCCTGCCCCTGCAGTATGGCCCACCCTGCGCCGGGCGGCGGAGAACTCGCCGGGACGCTCAGGCTCGGGCGTAGGTGACGAAGCGGAATCGGGTGCCGTCGCGGCTCGACTCCTGCCAGTCGCCGGTGCTCAACGCGACCCACTCGGGGCCGAGCGCGGGGGCGTACGCGTCGCCGTCCACGTCGAGGTCGACCTCGGTGACGACCAGCCGATCGGCCCGGCCGAGCGCGGCGGCGTAGATCTCGCCGCCGCCGATGACCCACGCCTCGTGGTTGTCGGCGGCCAGGGTGATCGCGTCGTCGACGGAGTGCACGACCTCGGCGCCGTCCGCGGACCAGTCCCGGTCCCGGGTGACGACGATGTTCCGGCGATCGACCAGCGGCCGGAACCGCGGCGGCAGCGAGTCCCAGGTCCGCCTGCCCATGATCACCGGGTGTCCGCTGGTGACCGCCTTGAAGGCGGCCATGTCCTCGGGGATCCGCCACGGGATGGTGTTGCCCCTGCCGATCACGCCGCCGCGGGCCTGCGCCCAGATCGCGCCGAGCATCACACCGCCACCGGTGCCTTGATGGCGGGATGGTGCCGGTAGCCGGTGATCTGCACGTCGTCGAAGGTGTAGTCGAAGATCGAGTCCCGCTTGTGCAGCGCCAGCGTCGGGTACGGGTACGGGTCGCGCGACAACTGCTCGGTGACCTGGTCGAGATGGTTGTCGTAGATGTGGCAGTCGCCGCCGGTCCAGATGAACTCGCCGACCTCAAGACCGGTCTGCTGCGCGACCATGTGGGTGAGCAGCGCGTAGCTGGCGATGTTGAACGGCACCCCGAGGAACAGGTCCGCGCTGCGCTGGTACAGCTGGCAGCTGAGCTTCCCCTCCGCGACGTAGAACTGGAAGAACGCGTGGCACGGCTGCAGCGCCATCGCGTCCAGGTCGGCGACGTTCCACGCCGAGACGATCATCCGCCGCGAATCCGGGTTCGTTCGCAGGGTCTCGATGACCTTGGTGATCTGGTCGATGTGCTCGCCGTCCGGGGTCGGCCAGGACCGCCACTGCACGCCGTACACCGGGCCGAGCTCACCGTCGGCGTCCGCCCACTCGTCCCAGATCGTGACGCCGTGCTCGCGCAGCCAGCCGACGTTGGAGTCGCCGCGCAGGAACCACAGCAGCTCGTACACGATCGACTTGAGGTGCACCTTCTTGGTGGTGACCAGCGGGAAGCCCTCGCGCAGGTCGAAGCGCATCTGGTGACCGAACACGCTGCGGGTCCCGGTGCCCGTCCGGTCCGCCTTCGGGGTCCCGGTGTCCATGACGAGGCGGAGCAGGTCTTCGTACGGGGTGTGCACGGCGGCCATTCTAGGCGGCTCCGCCGCCCGTGAGTCCTTCCGGCCCCGTGAAGGACCGGAAGGACTCACGGGCGCTAGCCTGCGCCTATGCGTGAACTCCTCGTGATCGGCGTCGGCGCCGGTGACCCCGACCAGGTGACGATCCAGGCAGTCAAGGCCATGAACCGGGCCGAGGTGTTCTTCGTCATCGGCAAGGGCGAGGAGAAGCAGGACCTCGTCGACCTGCGCACCGGCCTGCTCGACGAGCACATGCGTGGCGACTACCGGATCGTCGACATCGTCGACCCGCCCCGCGATCGGACCCCGAGCAACTACGAGGGCGTCGTCGACGACTGGCACGACCGCCGCGCCGCGATCTTCGAGGAGGCCTTCGCGGCGGTGGACGGGGTCGGCGCGATCCTGGTGTGGGGGGACCCGTCGCTGTACGACAGCACGCTGCGGATCGTCGAGCGGGTGCTCGGCCGCGGCGTCGTCGACTTCGCCTACACGGTGATCCCCGGCGTGACGAGCGTGTCGTCGCTGGCCGCGCAGCACCGCATCGTGCTCAACCGGATCGGGGAACCGGTGCTGACCACCACCGGACGGCGGCTGCGGGAGGGTTTGCCCGACGGCGTCCGGGACGCGGTGGTGATGCTCGACGCGGAGAACAGCTTCACCACCCTCGGCGGGGACTGGGACATCTGGTGGGGCGCCTACCTCGGCACCCCCGACGAGACGCTGATCGCCGGGGACCTGCGCGAGGTGTCGCAGGAGATCGTCCGGGTGCGGGCCGAGCTGCGGGAGCGCAAGGGCTGGATCATGGACACCTACCTGGTCCGCAGGCGCTGACACCGGGACGCCCCTAGGCTGGGGGCATGCCCGAACTGCCCGAGGTGGAAGCCCTGGCCCAGTTCCTGCGCGACCACGCGGTCGGCGCGGTGATCGGACGGGTCGACGTGGCCGCGCTGAGTGTGCTGAAGACATTCGACCCGCCGATCGGCGACCTGCAGGGCCGCGACATCAGCGGCGCCGCCAGGTTCGGCAAGCACCTCGGCCTGCGCTGCGGCGCGGAGGACGGGCTGTGGCTGATCACGCATCTCTCCCGGGCAGGCTGGCTGCGCTGGCAGGACAACCCCGGCCAGACGCCGCCGAAACCGGGGAAGGGTCCGCTGGCGTTGCGACTGCACCTGTTCGCACCGGACGGCACCACCCCCGCGATCGACCTCACCGAGGCCGGAACCCAGAAGCGGCTTGCGGTCTGGTTGGTGCGCACCCCCGCCGAGGTGCCCGGCGTCGCGAGGCTCGGCCCGGACGCGCTCGACGTCACCGATTCCGCGCTCGCGGACCTGTTGTCGAGGTCGGCGGCGCGGATCAAGAACACGCTCACCGACCAGTCGTTGCTTGCCGGGATCGGCAACGCCTACTCCGACGAAATCTTGCACGAGGCGCGGCTCTCGCCGTTTGCGACGGCGAACAAGTTGTCGCCGGAGCAGGTTTCCACGCTGCACGCGGTGATGCGCTCGGTGCTCGGCGACGCCGTCACCCGGTCGGTCGGCCAGGACGCGGCTCGGCTCAAGGGGGAGAAGCGTTCCGGGATGCGGGTGCACGCCCGCACCGGGCTGCCCTGCCCAGTCTGCGGGGACACGGTGCGCGAGGTCTCGTTCGCGGACCGGTCCTTCCAGTACTGCCCGACCTGCCAGACCGGCGGTAAGGTCCTCGCGGACCGGCGGATGTCGAAACTGCTGAAGTGACCCGAACGGTCCGGTTCCCCCGATTTCGGGGGAGGCCGGGCTACCGTTCGGGTCGGCCCTGCACCGGGCAGGGTGGCAACTCGGGAGGTGCACTCTTGTTCGGACGGACCATGATCGGCATCATCGCCGTGAGCGCGGCACTGTTCACCGCGGGCTGCGGCAGCGACGACTCGACGCCGACAACCACCACCACGCCGACACCAACAACAACCACCACCACGACGGCCGCAGCGACGACCACCACGACGACACCGGCGTCCGCGCCTGCGCAGGCCCCTGCCGGGGTGCCGGGCCCGGCATCCGAGGTGCCGCACCACGGGGCGGTTCCACCAGCCCCGGTCACCACCCCGGCGGCGGGCCCGGTCGGAGCGGACGGCTCGACCGGCAACAACCTGACCGCGGAATACTGTGCGCAGAACGAGGATCCGGGCTGCCCGGCCGGGAGTTTCATCGGGCCGAATGCGATCCCGAACCCGGATGGCAGCGGCAACTACGTGCCATGTGAGGGGACCATCTGCACCAACCCGGACCACGGCGCAGGCACGGACCCGCAGGAGAACGGCGGCGCGGTGATGGAGAACCCGAATGGCGACGGGGAGGCGGTGCCGTGCGAGGGCACCATCTGCACCAACCCGAACAACGGTGCGGGGGAATAGCACTCGCGAACCAACCCACCCGAGATCGTGGCGATTCCACGGTCTCCGGCGCACATGATTCGAGTGGGGTCCCGGTCGGGGCCCCACTCGAATCATTGGTGCGGCGGTGTCGGGTCCGCTACCCGGCGAGGTCCTCGGCCGCCCCGGCGGACCCGGTGAAGAAGCTCACCGCGCCAAGCAGGTCGCTCGCCGCGCCGGTGAAGTCGGCGGCGAAGTCGAGGAACGGAATGATCTCGGCGGAACCCATCAGTGCTCTCCTGTGTCAGTGCATCGAACATGGACGGGACGGGGACGTCCCGGGAATGAGCATCCGGCGCGGCAGCGGCGTATCGCAATGCCGTTGACGCGACCTTGACGGTGGCCGCCGCGGATCTTGACGCGCAACCTCACCGGCGGTGCCGGTAGTCCAACCTCACCGGCGGTGCCGGTAGTCCAACCTCACCGGCGGTGCCGGTAGTCCAACCATGCCCGGCGCTTGTCCCCGTCCGGGTCGTGCTCGATGCGGGCGGGGGCATCGACGATCAGTGTTTCCCGGTTCTCGATGCTGTACCGCGGCCAGGTGTCCCGTGGCCTGCCGTACCTGGCGAAGTGCAGCCAGTGCGTTTGCACGATGTTGGTGACCATGCGCAGGCCGTCCCTCCCGCCGAGCGCGGACGCGGCCTTCCCGAGCGGGTGGTCGACCGCTCCGAACACGGCGAGCAGTTCGGTGGCGTGCGTTGCGCCGAACCCGGTCCAGCGCAGCAGGTTCGGTGCGAAGTCATATCGGTAGGAGTAGGTCGGTGCCGCTGCGGTGTGTCCCTGCGCGACGAGGATCGACGGCTCCCAGAAGGTGACGTCGCCGCCGAGTTGCACCGCGGCGCGCCGGCCGGGGTAGCGGGGGTAGGCGGTGAGGATGCGTGCCCTCACCCGCGGCTGCGTCTCGGCGAACATTTTCTCGATCCGCACCGGGTCGGTGGGGATGATGTCGAGGAAGCGCGGGAACATTGTGCCCTCGTTGGCGTTCGTGCCGACGATCAGCGGCACCGGATGCGCATGACCGGCGGCGAACGCGTCGAGCGGATGCCGGGGCAGCAGGTCCCCGTCCACGACCGGCGCGAACGCGCGGGTCCCCGGCGCCTCGTCGGCGCCGCGCGCGACGAGGGCGTCGCCTGCACGGACCATCGCCTCGGGAGTGGCCGAGGTGAGGGCCCGGACCGGGTCGCCGTCCGCGCCGAGCAGCTCGAGAAACTCCGCCGACCACGCTGTGGCGCGGTCACGGCCGTACGCGGATGCGGCGGGCGGGCTTTCGGCGATCGCCTGCCGGAACAGGCCGGCCGCGGCCGGCGTGCACATCAGGGTGGTGACGGCGTTGGCTCCGGACGACTCCCCGAACACCGTGACGTTCTCGGGGTCGCCACCGAACGCGGCGATGTTGCGTTGCACCCACTGCAGCGCCGCGATCTGATCACGCAGGCCGAGATTGGAGTCGAATCGCCGCCGGGGTGAGGAGAGGGCGGTGAAGTCGAGATAGCCGAGTGCGCCGAGGCGGTAGCCGATCGAGACGTACACGATGTCGCCGCGGCGGACGAGTGCGTCACCGCGGTACAGCGGGGTGGACGCCGCTCCGCCGCTGTATGCGCCGCCGTGGATGAACACCAGCACCGGCCGGGGTTCGATGCTCGGGGTCGCTGGGGTGAGAACGTTCAGGGTCAGGCAGTCCTCGCCGGTCCGACCCGGCCCGGCCATCCGCCCCGACTGCGGGGGCGCGCAACCGAATTCGGTGGCGTCCCGCACCGCCGTCCATGGGGTGAGCGGCTGGGGAGACCGCAGGCGCAGGTCGCCGACCGGTGGGGTCGCGTAGGGGATCCCGCGCCACGACCGCAACCCGTGCTGTTCACGGCCCTGCACCGGCCCGTCGGCGGTGGTGACGACCAGGGGATCAGCCACGGCGTGCCTCCAGCAGTCGCAGCCACACCTCGGCGACCGTTGGGTAGGCGGGAACCGCGTGCCACAGGGTGTCCAGGGGCACCGATCCGACGACCGCGACGGTGGCGGCGTGCAGCAGTTCGGCGACGTCGGTGCCCACGAACGTCGCCCCGAGCAGGGTGTCGGATGCGCGGTCGATGACGAGCTTCGCGTGCCCGGCGAAGTCGTCTCTGGCCAGGGACGATCCGGCGACGGCGATGTCGAGGTCGACCGTCTCCACATCGAAGCCCGCTGTGCGGGCGTCCTGCTCGGTCCGGCCGACCGAGGCGACCTCCGGGGTGGTGAACACCACCTGCGGGACGGCGGCCCGGTCGGAGGTCGCCGCGTGCCGGGACCCGTCGATCGGCCGGGACTCGGCGCGGGCGGCGATCACGTCGCCGCAGACCCGGCCGTGGTACTTGCCCATGTGGGTCAGGGGTGTGCGCCCGGCGGCGTCGCCGACCGCGTACAGCCACTCACCGGGTACCCCGACGACGGTGAGGTGGTCGTCGGTGCGGAGGGTGTCGATCCCGAGCGTGGACAGGCCGAGGTCACCGGTGGCAGGCCTGCGTCCGGCCGCGACGAGCACCTCGTCCACCTGCAGGTCGGTGCCGTCGCGGAGGGTGAGGGTCACCGGTCCGCCGTGGATCCGGCCGATGCCGGTGGCGCGTGGTGCGTTCCGGTGCACCGATGCCACCTCGGTGCCCGTCCGGACCGTCACCCCGCGGGACCGGAGTGCGGCAGCAACGGCGTCCCGGGCGAACGGTTCCGCCGTCGTCAGCAGGCCGGGCCCGCGGACCAGGAGCGTCACCTCGCTGGCGCCGAGGTCGAGCAGCCAGGTCGCGGCCTCGCAGGCGACGACGCCGCCGCCGACGATCGCGATCCGCTCCGGGACGTCGACCAGGTTGGTTGCGTCGCGGGACGTCCACGGCAGCGCCTCCCGCAGTCCCGGGGTGGCGGGGATGGTCGCGGTCGATCCGGTGGCGAGGACGACGGCGCAGCGGGCCAGCACGGTCCGGGCCCCGTCCGCCCCGGTGACCTCGACGGTGCGTTCCCCGGTTACCCGGCCCGCCCCGCGGATCACGTCGACGCCGACCCCGGCCGCCCAGCAGACCTGCCCGGCGTCATCGTGCTGGGAGGTGAAGGTGTCCCGTCGCGCCAACACCGCCGGGACGTCGAGTGCGCTGTCTCCCAGCGGTTCCCGCACCCCGGGCATCGCTCGCGCGGAACCGCGGACGGACCCGGGGCGGAGCAACGCCTTGCTGGGCATGCAAGCCCAGTACGAGCACTCGCCGCCGAGCAGTTCGTGCTCGACGATCACGGCGGTCCGGTCGGAACCCGCGACGGCATACTGTGCGGCGATCTCGCCGGCCGGGCCGCCGCCGATGACGACGACGTCGTACTCGTTCGCTGCTGCTTGCGGCATGGGACCACCGTAGAGGGCCCACGGAATTCCTTCAGTTCATCCACAGGAACGGGGCGCATACTGGAGGTTCAACACCCGTCCGGCCGCGGGTGGCGTTGTCGAATCGTCGTGGAGTGCAGTGTGATGGCCCCGAGTTCGGTGTGGAAGATGTGGGGGAGCGAAGTCGAGGTGCGGGTCACCGAGTGGGCGGCCCTCGCCGATGCGGCTGCGCTGACGGAGGCCGCGATGGCGCAGGTGAAGGCCGTCTGCGACCTCGGAAGCGGAGATGCGGAGATCCACCGCCTCAACCAGGCGCAGGGCACCCCCGTCCGGGTCAGCACCGAACTCGGCGGTCTGATTCGTGCTGCGTTGTGGGCGGCCCGGATGACGGGCGGTGCGGTGACACCGGTGTCGATCGAGACCCGAGATCCGATCGGCACGGTCCCGATCGCCCCGTGCTTCCACGACGTGCGGGTCGACGGCGACACCGTCTTCGCGCCGTTCGGCACGTTCCTCGACCTCACCGCGACCGCGAAGGCCGGGACCGCGCATCGGGTGGCCCGCCGCGCCGCCGACGATCTCGAGTGCGGGGTGCTGGTGCGGGTCGACGATGTCGTCGCGACCTGGGGGCACTGCCCGATCGGCGGGTGGCAGGTCGAGACCGGCGTCGCCCGGCGGGCCGGGGGTGCGGACCGTGTCGAGGTGCGGGCGGGCTCCGCGATGGCGTCGGCCAGGGCGCCCGCCGTCTCGTCCGACGGGCCGGACCCGGGAGTCGACTGCGTCACCGTGATCGCGGATGACGGACTGTGGGCCTACGCGGCGGCGATGGCGGCGGTCGGTCGGGGTGTCGCGGCGCTGCGCTGGCTCAGCGAGAACGATCTGGCCGCGCGGGTCGCCTACCGGCACGGCAGCGTGCGGACCACCGACGCCTGGCTGCACCTGCCGCCGCATGGGCACGTCGCGTGACGGGCGACCCGACGGCGCTCAGACCGCGCGCCCGCGCCTGCCGCGGTACCAGCGCACCAGCGTGTCGGTCGACGAGTCGGACTGCGGCTGCGGGGCGTCCGCTGCGGTGAGGACCGGCTCAAGTTCGAGTGCCTGTACCTTGCCGAGTTCGACGCCCCACTGGTCGAACGAATCGATCCCGAACACCACACCCTCCACGAACACCTGATGCTCGTACAGCGCGATCAGCTGGCCGAGCACGGACGGCGTGATCCTCGGCGCGAGGATCGTCGTCGACGGCCGGTTGCCCGGCATCACCTTGTGCGACACCAGTTCCGGGTCGGTTCCCTCCGCAGCGATCTCCTCGGCGGTCCGGCCGAACGCGAGGACCTTCGTCTGGGCGAACAGGTTGCTCATCAGCACGTCGTGCATCGACCCGACGCCGTCGATGGTGGCGAGATCGTCGGTGGGTTCGGCGAATCCGATGAAGTCGGCGGGCGCAAGCCGGGTGCCCTGGTGCAGCAGTTGGTAGAAGGCGTGCTGGCCGTTGGTGCCCGGTTCGCCCCAGAAGATCTCCCCGGTCGGCGTCGACACCGGGGACCCGTCGGCCCGCACCGACTTGCCGTTCGACTCCATCGTCAGCTGCTGGAGGTAGGCAGCGAAGCGGCCGAGGTCGTTCGAATACGGCAGCACCGCACGCGAATCCGCGCCGAAGAAGCTCGAGTACCAGACGCCGATCATGCCGAGCAGGACCGGGGCGTTCGACTCGAGTGGCTGCTCGGCAAAGTGCCGGTCGATCAGGTGGAATCCGGACAGAAACTCGCCGAAGGCGTCCCGGCCGATCACGCACATCAGCGACAACCCGACCGCCGAGTCCACCGAGTAGCGGCCCCCCACCCAGTCCCAGAACCCGAACATGTTGGCCGGGTCGATGCCGAACTCGGCGACCCGATCGGCGTTCGTCGAGACCGCGACGAAATGCTTCGGCACCGCCTCCTCGCCGAGCGCCGCCACCAGCCAGCGGCGGGCGGCCGTCGCGTTGGTGAGCGTTTCCAGTGTGGAGAACGTCTTCGAGGCCACGATGAACAGCGTCGTCGCCGGGTCCAGGCCTGCCAGCTTGCCGACCAGGTCGGCGGGGTCGATGTTGGAGACGAACCGTGCGGTGACGCCGGAGTCGACGTAGTGGCGCAGCGCCCGGAACGCCATCACCGGACCCAGGTCGGAGCCGCCGATGCCGAGGTTGACGACCGTGGTGATCCGCTCGCCGGTGGCGCCGCGCCACTCGCCGGAGCGGAGCCGGTCGGTGAACCCGCCCATCCGGTCGAGGACCTCGTGCACGTCCGCCACCACGTCCTGGCCGTCCACGATCAGCCGCGCGTCGCGCGGCAGTCGCAACGCGGTATGCAGGACGGCGCGGTCCTCGGAGGTGTTGACGTGCTCGCCGCGCAGCATCGCGTCGCGCCGCTCCTCGACGCCTGCCGCGCGCGCCACCTCAACCAGCAGGCGCAGCGTCTCCCGCTCCACCCGATGCTTGCTGTAGTCGATGTACAGGTCACCGGCGGTGACGGTGAGCTCGGTGCCCCGGCCCGGATCCTCGGCGAACAGCTCACGCAGCTGTCGGTCGGCGACCGACTCGTGGTGCGTGCGCAGCGTCTGCCAGGCGGGGGTGGTGGTGATGTCGAGGCTCATGATTTCGACCCTATCGGCCGCGGTCGGCGAACGCTGGTGTGCGCTGTCAGCGCCCGAGACGCCCACGGCCGAGGCGCAACAGCAGCATGGCCAGGGTGTGACCCTCCTGGCCGAGCTCGCCGAACCGCTCGAGCACCTTCATCTCGCGGCTGTGCACGAGGCGGGGACCGCCGGAGGCCATCCGGGTGCGGCCGATGATGCGGGAGACCTCGGTCCGCCGCTTGATCGCGGCGAGGATCTCCGCGTCGAGCCGGTCGATCTCCTTGCGCAGCTCGTCGATCTCGGCCTCACTGGTCGGGATCGCGATGTCGTCGGTGCCGGTCGCCGGGTCGTTCTTGGCGGCGTCGTCGTGCGATGAGATGGGGGCGCCCATGTCTACTCCTCGTGTCACACACTGGATCGTTGTCGGTCCCGCGGGTCGTTACCCGATCCAGGCCGTCTCACGAAAAGGGCCCCGGATCCGGTTGCGGACCGCGGGGCTCGTGGATTGGTCAGGCCACGGGCACCGGAGTCCGGTACCCGTAGAAAAATCGCCACTGCAGGCGATTGTCGGCGCTGAGCATGCCCTCATTTTGCCATGCCCGGCGGCACCCGCCGCCGCGTGGGTGGTGCCGGGGCCTGCTGTCGGTGTGCGGCGGTAGCGTGGACAGGCGATGAACACATTCTCCGCCGCATCATTCTCCGGCGCAGCCCAGGCCGGCCTCCGTACCTCGACCGCGGATCTCCTCGATGGGTTGAACCCGCCGCAGCGGGACGCGGTCGTGCACACGGGGTCGCCACTGCTGATCGTTGCCGGTGCAGGATCGGGCAAGACTGCGGTCCTGACCCGCCGCATCGCCTACCTGCTGGCGGAACGCGGCGTCACCCCCGGCCAGATCCTGGCCATCACGTTCACCAACAAGGCAGCAGCGGAGATGCGGGAACGGGTCGCGCAGCTCGTCGGCCCGCGCGCGACCAGCATGTGGGTGGCGACCTTCCACTCGACCTGCGTTCGGATCCTGCGGATGCAGGCCGCGCTGCTGCCCGGGGTGAACTCGAACTTCACGATCTACGACGCGGACGATTCGCGGCGGCTGCTGACGATGATCTCGAAGGACCTCGAGATCGACCAGAAGAAGTACTCGGCGCGGCTGCTGGCCACGCACATCTCCAACCTGAAGAACGAGCTGATCGGCCCGGAGCAGGCCGAGACCGACGCCGCGCAGGACCCCAACGAGGTGGTGCGGCTGGTGGCCCGGGTGTACGGGCACTACCAGGCCCGGCTGCGCGCGGCGAACGCGTTCGACTTCGATGACCTGATCGGCGAGACGGTCGCGCTGCTGCAGCAGCACCCGCAGGTTGCCGAGTACTACCGGCGCCGGTTCCGGCACGTCCTCGTCGACGAATACCAGGACACCAACCACGCCCAGTACGTCCTGGTGCGCACGCTGGTCGGGGAGGCGAGCACGCCGGACGCGGCCGCCGTGCCGCCGTCGGAGCTGTGCGTGGTCGGTGACGCGGACCAGTCCATTTACGCGTTCCGCGGCGCCACCATCCGCAACATCGAGGAGTTCGAGCGGGACTATCCGCAGGCCCGCACGATCCTGCTGGAACAGAACTACCGTTCCACCCAGAATATTCTCACCGCCGCCAACGCGGTGATCTCCCGGAACACCGGCCGCCGCGACAAGAAGCTGTGGACCGACTCCGGTGAGGGCGACCTGATCACCGGGTACGTCGCCGACAACGAGCACGACGAGGCATCCTTCGTCGCGTCCGAGATCGACCGCCTCGTCGACGCTGGTGACGCGAAGTTCGGTGAGGTCGCGGTGTTCTACCGCACCAACAACTCCTCGCGCGCGTTGGAGGAGGTGTTCATCCGGCTCGGCCTGCCCTACAAGGTGGTCGGTGGGGTCCGGTTCTACGAGCGCAAGGAGGTGCGTGACGTCGTCGCCTACCTGCGGGTGCTGGAGAACCCGGACGACACGGTGAGCCTGCGACGGATCCTCAATACCCCGCGCCGGGGCATCGGGGACCGCGCGGAGGCCTGCGTCGCGGTGCACGCCGAGCAACGCGGCATCGGGTTCGCTGCCGCGCTGCGGGACGCAGCGGCGGGCACCGTCCCGCTGCTGAACACCCGCTCACACAAGGCGATCGCCGCGTTCGTCGACATGATGGACGAGATCCGGGACGGGATGCAGCCCGACGACACCGGGCTGATCGACATCGGCGACGTGGTGGAGTCGGTCCTCGACCGGACCCGCTACCGCGCGGAACTCGAGGCGAGCAGCGATCCGCAGGATGGGGCGCGACTCGACAATCTGAACGAACTCGTCAGTGTGGCAAGGGAGTTCAGCTCAGATGCGCGCAATGCGGTGGGCCTGGACACGGAGACCGACGAGTCGCTCGAGGGCGCGCTCGCGGCGGCCGACGAGGACGATCCGGCCCTCGCCGAGGGCGAACCCGATCCGGGATCGCTTGCCGCGTTCCTGGAGCGGGTGTCGCTGGTTGCGGACTCGGATCAGCTGCCGGACAACGGTGACGGCGTGGTGACGCTGATGACGCTGCACACCGCGAAGGGGCTCGAGTTCCCGGTCGTGTTCGTGACGGGCTGGGAGGACGGCCAGTTCCCGCACATGCGTGCCCTCGGCGACCCGGCGGAGTTGTCGGAGGAGCGGCGCCTGGCCTACGTCGGCATCACGCGTGCCCGCCAGCGACTGTACGTGACGCGCGCGGTGCTGCGGTCGGCGTGGGGGCAGCCGATCACGAACCCGGAATCGCGGTTCCTGCAGGAGATTCCGCAGCACCTGCTCGACTGGCGCCGGGAAGATCCGGGACCGGGTGTTGGGGGCGCGATCGGCGGGGGCCGGTTCCGCGGCGGCCAGGGGTACGGCGGCGGCTACGGCACCGGAGGGGGTGTCGGTGGCCGCGAGCGGGCGGAGTCGACGCCGAGCTTCGGCGCGGCCCGACCCCGCAACAACCACCTCGTGCTCGCGGTCGGGGACCGCGTCAGCCATGACAAGTACGGCCTCGGGACCGTCCTCGAGACGAAGGGTGCAGGCACGACCGCGACGGTCACCGTCGACTTCGGCTCCTCCGGCAAGGTGCGGTTGATGCTCATCGGCGGTGTGCCGATGGTCAAGCTGTAGACCGGGCCCGGGCCGGGCCATGGCCCGGCCCGCGTGGTGCGGGAGCCGATCAGTCGCGTTCGACGCCGAGGCTGATGCCGCGGGTGGCGAGCCACGGGATCGGGTCGATCTTGTCGTTGCCCGCCAGGTGCACCTCGAAATGCAGGTGCGGACCGGTGGAGAAGCCGCGGTTGCCCATGCGGGCGATCTGGTCGCCCGCCATCACCTGCTGGCCGACCGACACCAGCGACGAGTCGATGTGCCCGTAGACGGTGATGGTGCCGTCGGCGTGCTGCAGCCGCACCCACATGCCGAAGCCGGAGGCGGGACCGGAGTCGATGACGACGCCGTCGGCGACCGCGTAGATCGGGGTGCCGATCGCATTGGCGATGTCCACGCCGGCGTGAATCGTTCCCCACCGCGAACCGAAATGGGAGGTGAAGGTGCCCACCGCGGGGAGGGCGAACAGCGGCCTGCGGGCCGCGGCCTCGCGGGCGGCGCGCTCCTCACCGAACCGCTGGCCCTTCGCGAGCAGGTTCGAGAACTGGGTCAGGTCCGCGGGATCGGCGACGTTGAGCACCTGCGGGGCCTGCGACGGTGCTGCGCCTTCGGTGGTTGCGGCGAACTGTGCGGCCTGCGGCGCGGCGGTGGAGGCGATCGCGGACGCGTCGTCGGCGGCGAGGGCGATCTCGGGTGCCTGCTCCGGCCCGCTGTTCGCGGCCTGGCCCGCGGCGACCACGGCGCCTGCTGCCACCGCGACGACGGCGGCGCGGCCCTTGAGGGCGGTGGGTGGGGTTGGGATGCGGTGCGCTCCACCGCGCCGGGCGGGAGCTGCAACATTCGCGAGGTCGGACACCCGTGTGAGGTCGGCATCGGGGCGGTCCGTTGGCGCCGGTGTGTCACCGGGCAGTGCCGCGGTGACCGTGGTCGGGCTGTCGTCGAACGGGTCGGGGTGGAACGGGGTGTTGCGGTGATTCATGGAGCCGTGGGTCTCGAGACGTGATGACCCGGTGTAACGCTGTGCCGAGTACTGCGGATGTGACTGTTTGCCCGCGTCGTCGACGACGAACCGGTCGCTGCGCCTGCTGGTCTGCTGCGCCGGTCCCGGTCGGGAGGTGACGGTCTGGGCTGCGAAGTCCCGCCTCGGTTCGAGGTCCGGTGCGGGGGTGGTGCCGAAGTCGCTGGTCGTGGACGGTGCGCGGTGTCTTGACAAGAACCTGCCGTCCTCTCGCTCGTGACCTGCCTGTGACTTGGACTCAGCGACGGTAACGAAACGGTCGCAGGAGCCGCAACCTCTGGCGGAAGACCCGCCGTGGAGTTGTGATATGCATCACAAATCAATAACGGGCGATTCCGACATAAGGTCCACCGGGTGTTCGTCGGCGCAGCCGCAGGGTGGGGCGGGTGGGCGTGGGGGCGCCCGAGGGCGTATACCTGATCGGGTGACCCTTGACCACCGGTCGGGTTGTCGCGTCGATGGTCGCGCCAGGGATGCTGGCCGGGATCGTCGGCACGGTGCTTCGCGCAGGCGTCGCTGGAGCGGTTTTCGGCCCAGCGGCCCGTGGCCTGCGGCGTATGCATCCGATGTCGTGACATAGGCCACATAGCACCAAGGCGAGGGCCGTGTCACGGAATCAACTAGATATTGTCCCGGACGGACCCGCTCCTACCCCTCGAGCGGGCGTCAACGCAGTCAACGCAGACGAGACGGTGAGCAGATGGATCTCTTCGAATACCAGGCGAAGGAACTCTTCGCCAAGCACGACGTGCCCACGTCGGCCGGCCGTGTTACCGACACCGTCGCCGGTGCCCGCGCGATCGCCGAGGAAATCGGCAAGCCCGTGATGGTCAAGGCGCAGGTCAAGGTCGGCGGCCGCGGCAAGGCCGGTGGCGTCAAGTACTCGCCCGACGCGGACGCCGCGCAGGCGAACGCCGAGGCGATCCTCGGCCTGGACATCAAGGGCCACGTCGTCAAGAAGCTGCTGGTCGCCGAGGCGAGTGACATCGCCGAGGAGTACTACATCTCCTTCCTGCTCGACCGCACCAACCGCACCTACCTGGCGATGTGCTCCGTCGAGGGTGGCGTCGAGATCGAGGTCACCGCCGAGGAGAACCCCGACGCCCTCGCGAAGATCCCCGTTGACGCCGTCAAGGGTGTCGACCTGGCGTTCGCGCGCAGCATCGCCGAGGCAGGCAAGCTGCCCGCAGAGGTGCTCGACGCCGCGGCCAACACGATCCAGAAGCTGTGGGAGGTCTTCATCAAGGAAGACGCTCTCCTCGTCGAGGTCAACCCCCTCGTCCGCACGCCCGACGACCAGATCCTCGCCCTCGACGGCAAGGTCACCCTGGACGCGAACGCCGACTTCCGTCAGCCCGGCCACGCCGAGTTCGAGGACAAGGACGCCACCGATCCCCTCGAGCTCAAGGCCAAGGAGAACGACCTCAACTACGTCAAGCTCGACGGCGAGGTCGGCATCATCGGCAACGGCGCGGGCCTGGTCATGTCGACCCTGGACGTCGTCGCCTACGCCGGTGAGAAGCACGGCAACGTCAAGCCGGCCAACTTCCTCGACATTGGTGGCGGCGCCTCCGCAGCGGTCATGGCGGCTGGCCTCGACGTCATCCTGAACGACGTCCAGGTCAAGAGCGTGTTCGTCAACGTCTTCGGCGGCATCACCGCCTGTGACGCGGTCGCCAACGGCATCGTCGGCGCCCTGGAGACCCTGGGTGACGAGGCCAACAAGCCGCTCGTCGTCCGTCTCGACGGCAACAACGTCGAGGAGGGTCGCCGCATCCTCGCCGAGGCCAACCACCCGCTGGTCACGGTCGTCGCCACCATGGACGAGGCCGCCGACAAGGCCGCCGAACTCGCGTTCGCCGCGAAGTAAGGGACACAGAACAATGGCTATCTTCCTGACCAAGGACTCCAAGGTCATCGTCCAGGGCATCACCGGCGGCGAGGGCACCAAGCACACCGCGCTGATGCTCAAGGCGGGCACTCAGGTCGTCGGCGGCGTCAACGCCCGCAAGGCCGGCACCACCGTGTCGCACACGGACAAGGACGGCAACCCCGTCGAGCTGCCCGTCTTCGCTTCGGTCGCCGAGGCGATGGAGAAGACCGGCGCGGACGTCTCGATCGCGTTCGTCCCCCCGGCGTTCTCGAAGGACGCCATCGTCGAGGCCATCGACGCCGAGATCCCGCTCCTGGTGGTCATCACCGAGGGCATCCCGGTGCAGGACTCCGCCTACGCGTGGGCCTACAACGTCGAGAAGGGCAACAAGACCCGGATCATCGGCCCGAACTGCCCCGGCATCATCACCCCGGGCGAGGCGCTGGTCGGCATCACCCCGGCCAACATCGCGGGCAAGGGCCCGGTCGGCCTGGTCTCCAAGTCCGGCACCCTGACCTACCAGATGATGTTCGAGCTGCGTGAGTACGGCTTCTCGACCGCCATCGGCATCGGCGGCGACCCGGTCATCGGCACCACCCACATCGACGCCATCGAGGCGTTCGAGAAGGACCCCGAGACCAAGCTCATCGTGATGATCGGCGAGATCGGCGGCGACGCCGAGGAGCGTGCGGCCGACTACATCAAGGCCAACGTCACCAAGCCGGTCGTCGGCTACGTCGCGGGCTTCACCGCTCCCGAGGGCAAGACCATGGGCCACGCTGGCGCCATCGTCTCCGGCTCCTCGGGCACCGCTCAGGCCAAGAAGGACGCCCTCGAGGCGGCAGGCGTCAAGGTCGGCAAGACGCCGTCCGAGACCGCCGCACTCGCGCGCGAGATCCTCGAGACCCTGACCGTGGGCGCGTAAGCACCCCCCCTGGTTCACGCCGACGGGCACCTGCACATGCAGGTGCCCGTCGGCGTTTTCGGGGGAGCGCGCCCGGCGAATCGGGAGGTCCGCGGCGCGGCGCCGCGCGGCACCGTGCCGTCACCGCTCGGTGCGCTAGCGTTGGTCCACCACCCTTTCCGGGAAATCCACCGCCCCATGTCGAGGAGCCGACGATGACGTATCCGCCAACAGGACCCGGCTATCCGTCCGCGGGCCCCGCGGGTCCGGGCCAGCCGCCGTCCCCGCCGGCAGGCGGGCTCGCTGGCCGGCCACTTCCGCAGCTGCTGCTCATCGCGGTGGCCGCGCTCGGGGTGGTGAACTTCGTCGCCGGGTTCGCGCCGTACGCGAAGGTCACCACCTTCAACGACACCCCGCTCTCGCAGAGCTCCTTCGAGGGCGGCTATCCGGTGCTCGCGCTCGCGCTGCTGCTGACCGGTGGCCTGCTTGCCGGGCTGACGCTGCTGCCGGGGCAACAGCATCAGGCGACGGCGGCGGTGACCTCCCTGGTCGGCTTCCTCGTTGCGCTGTTCTTCCTGTTCACCCTGTCCGACGGGGTGAGCCTCGCGTGGGGCGGCATCCTCAACCTGATTCTGGCGTTCGTGCAGGCGGCCGCCGCGATCGCGGTGCTGTTGTTCAGCCTCGGCCTGGTCCGAACGCCCGCCCCGCGTCCGTCCGGCTACGCCCAGCAGCCGTACGGTGCGCCCGCACCCGGGTACGGCCCGCCGCCCGGGTTCCCGCCGGGATACGGCCAGGGACCGCAGCAGTCGCCCGGGCAGCCCGCCGGGTACGGTCCGCCCACCGGATACGGCCCGCCGCAGCCCGGCTACGCACCGCAGCCCAACCCGTACGCGCCCCCGCCGGGGGCGCCGACGCCGCAGCAGGCGCCCGGCCAGCCCTACGGGCAGCCGCAGGCGCCAACACCGCCGCCGTCCACACCGCCGCCGTCGACGCCTGCCACAGGCTCGGACCCGGACGCGGGAGGCGACAACCCCGCCGCGCCGACCCGCGCCTTCGGGGTGGACCAGCCCGGCCGGACCGACAGCTGACGTCGCCGGACGATGGACTCCGCGCTCAGCCGCATTCCCAGCCGCTCTGACGGTCAGCGGCGTTCCCCGCGCCCGCCGACGCCGCGCCCGCCGAAAGCGACTCGCCCCAGTCCGACGCCCGAACAGGCGCGGGCCCTGCTCGGGCTGGCGCTGCGCCCATCGCTGCTCACGGTCGCCCTGATCGGCACCGGCATGCTCGTCACCCTGGTCGCCGCGAACAGCGACCTCACCGGGACGAGCGGAGCGGTCGCTGCGGGGTGGCTCGCCGTGCACCAGGTTCCGCTGTCGATCGGCGGCGCCGCGCTGGGCGCCCTGCCGCTGCTGCCGACGCTGGTGATGGTCGCGGTGGTGGCCAGGGGCTGCGCCAGGGTGGTGCACTCGTCAACGCCGCGGCACGAATGCTGGTGGGTGCTCGGCGCGGCCGTCGGTGGGCCGGTGGTGGTCACCGCGATCGCGCTTGCCGTCGCCGCGGACGCGTCGTCGGTGATCGCCCTGTCGATGCCGAATCCGGTGGTGGCGTTCGCCTGGGTGATCGCCGTGCACGTGATCGGGGCGGGCATCGGGATCGGGATGCGCCTGTGGCGCCCGGCCGTCACCTTTCTCGGCGTGCCCGACTGGGTGCTCGCCGCCGCCCGCCCGGCGATGCGCGCGGCGATGGCGTTGCTCGCCACCGGGGCCGCGATCACCGTCGTGTCGCTGCTCGCGTCCTGGTCGACGGTCGGGATGCTCATCGGGTCCGGGGAGGGGTTCGCCGGCGGCCTCGGGTTGACGCTGCTGTCGATCCTGTACCTGCCGAATGTGGTGGTCGGTGCCACCGCGGTGCTGGTCGGCTCCTCCGTGCACGTGGGTTCCGCGTCGGTGAGCCTGTTCGATGTTGTCGGGGGTCCGGTGCCTGCGCTGCCGGTGCTCGGGGCACTGCCGGAGCAGGCGGGCGGCGACGGCTGGCTCGCCACGCTGGTGATCCCGGCGGCGATCGGGGTGCTGTTCGGGCGGGAGTGCGGCCGCCGCGCCGCGTCCCCGCTGCTGGCCGCGCAGACGGCGCTGGTCGGTGCGGTCGCGGTCGCGGTGGTGTTCGCCGTCCTCGGGTTCACCTCCGGCGGTGCGCTCGGGTCGTTCGGCTCGGTCGGCGTCACCCTCGTCACGTTCGCGGGTGCCACCCTGGGCTGGCTCGCGGTGTGTGGTTCGGCGGCCGGTGCCCTGACGCGGTGGCGCACGCACCCGGAGTCGACGCCCGCCCGCGAACCGGCGCGTCCCCGTCCCCCCGCCGCGACCCTGGCCCTGCCCGGAGCCGCCGCGTCCGCCGCGGTGACGGAGGCCCCTGAAGAGTCCGGTGCAGCCGAGTCCGGTGCAGCCGAGTCCGGTGCAGCGGGGGACGAGGGCGCCACCGACCCCGCGCCGCGACCCGGGCCCGCGGTGGTGGAGGCCGAACTGATCGACGACGCGGCCACCGCACCGCCGGTGCTGGACGTCGAGCCGGGAGCGGTCGTGGACGCGGAGGTGGTCGACGACGAGTCGGAGTTCCCGCCCGCGTCGGACGTGGCTGCGGGCGACGGCGTGGCGCAGGTCACTGACCTGCGGTCGGACGAGGACCTGCCCGACGGGACCCGGACCAGCAGCGACTAGTCTTATCGGGCGTCGGCGCTGCCGACGCGATCCACGGCCGGCTCTCCGGCCGACGCCCCGAGGAGTAGAGCCCTGACTGCCCCGCACGTGTTCCGGCCCGACGCCACCGGTACGCCGGTCCGGGTCGTGGTACTCGCTTCCGGTACCGGAAGCCTGCTGCAGTCGCTGATCGCGGCCGCCGTCGACGACTTTCCGGCGCGGATCGTCGCGGTCGGCGTCGACCGCGACTGCGCGGCCGCCGGGCACGCGGAGGCCGCGGGCATCCCGTTCTTCACGGTCGCCCTCGGCGCACACCCGGACCGCGCCGCGTGGGATCGCGCGCTGACCGACGCCGTCGCCGCACACACCCCGGACCTGATCGTCTCCGCAGGCTTCATGAAGATCCTCGGCCCCGAGTTCATGGGCCGGTTCGGGGGTCGGATCGTCAACACCCATCCCGCGTTGCTGCCGTCGTTCCCCGGCGCGCACGCCGTCCGGGATGCTCTCGCCTACGGCGTCAAGGTGACCGGATCGACCGTGCACCTGGTGGATTCGGGTGTGGACACCGGGCCGGTGCTGGCCCAGGAGCCGGTCGCGGTGTGGGACGACGACGACGAGGCGAGCCTGCACGAGCGCATCAAGACCGTGGAACGGCGACTGCTGGTGGAGGTTCTCGCCGCCGTCGCGACGCGAGGAGTTGTTTCCGATGGACGAAAGGCCGTGATCCCGAAGTGACCGAACGTAAGGCCCTGCGCCGCGCACTGGTGAGCGTGTACGACAAGACCGGCCTGGTGGAACTCGCCACCGGCCTGCACGAGGCGGGCGTCGAGCTGGTCTCCACCGGATCGACCGCCGCGACGATCGCCGCGGCCGGGATCCCGGTCACCCCGGTCGAGTCGCTGACCGGCTTCCCGGAATGCCTTGAGGGTCGGGTGAAGACGCTGCACCCGCGCGTGCACGCCGGCGTGCTCGCCGACACCCGCAAGCCCGACCACCTCGCCCAGCTCGAGGAGCTCGGCATCGAGGCGTTCCAGCTGGTGATCGTGAACCTGTACCCCTTCACGCAGACCGTCGCCTCGGGTGCCACCCCCGACGAGTGCGTCGAGCAGATCGACATCGGCGGCCCGTCGATGGTGCGTGCCGCGGCGAAGAACCACCCGTCGGTCGCGGTCGTGGTTGACCCGGCTCGCTACTCGGAGGTGCTGACCGCGGTCGCGGCCGGCGGCTTCACCCTCGCCGAGCGCACCGCCCTCGCCGCGCAGGCGTTCCAGCACACCGCGTCCTACGACGTCGCGGTTGCGTCGTGGATGACCTCGACCCTCGTCGACTCGGATGCGCAGTTCCCGGAGTGGGCCGGTGCGAGCTGGGACCGCAGCGCGGTGCTGCGGTACGGCGAGAACCCGCATCAGGCCGCCGCCCTGTACGTGAACCCGGCCGCCCCGGCGGGTCTGGCGCAGGCGACGCAGTTGCACGGCAAGGAGATGTCGTACAACAACTACACCGACGGTGACGCCGCGTGGCGTGCCGCCTTCGACTTCGAGGCTCCTGCGGTCGCGATCATCAAGCACGCCAACCCGTGCGGTGTGGCGATCGGTGCGGACATTGCCGAGGCGCACCGGAAGGCGCATGCCTGCGACCCGGTCAGCGCGTTCGGCGGCGTCATCGCCGCCAACCGCGAGATCACCGTCGAGATGGCCGAGCAGGTCGCGGAGATCTTCACCGAGGTGATCATCGCCCCGTCCTACGCGCCCGGTGCCGTCGAGGTGCTGGCCCGTAAGAAGAACGTCCGCGTGCTCGAGGCCGTCGCGCCGACCGAGTCCGGCATCGAACTGCGCCCGATCTCCGGTGGTGCGCTGTTGCAGCAGCGCGACGTCCTCGACGCCGAGGGGGACAACCCGGCGAACTGGACCCTCGCGGTCGGTGAGCCCGCCGACGAGCAGACCCTGAAGGATCTCGAGTTCGCTTGGCGTGCTTGCCGTTCGGTGAAGTCCAACGCGATCCTGCTGGCATCCGACGGGGCGTCCGTCGGGGTCGGCATGGGGCAGGTCAACCGGGTCGACTCCGCGCACCTCGCGGTGAACCGTGCCGGTGACCGGGTGGCGGGCGCGGTCGCGGCGTCCGACGCGTTCTTCCCGTTCCCGGACGGACTTCAGGTGCTCATCGACGGTGGCGTCAAGGCCGTCGTCCAGCCGGGTGGGTCGGTCCGCGACAACGAGGTGATCGACGCGGCGCGTGCGGCGGGCATCACCATGTACCTGACCGGGGCGCGGCACTTTGCGCACTGACGCGAAGCGGTATTTCGTGCACTGACACGGACGCTGTCCGCCGAAAGGTGTGCACCCAAGTGGGTGTGCACCTTTCGTGCGTTCAGGCGGCGTTGCCGGAGATGACGATGCGGGCGGCGCCGCGGTCGAGCAGTTCCCGGGCCAGGTCGGTGGCGGCGGCGCGCTGGCAGGCGTCGGTGTGCGACAGGTCGAGGGTGACGGCGTGCCCGGTCAGGTCGTCGGGCAGGTCCGCCAGCGGGCGGGTCGGACTCAGTTGGTTGAAGCGCAGTTTCATGTCGGAGCTCCTCGGCTCGGTGGTGCGCCTTCGAGTGTGTCGGCGCTGTGTGTTCGGGACGTTTCGGTCGGGCGACGGTTCGGGAAATTGCTCGGGTAAAAGAAAAGGCACCCGGGCGGTGTGCCCTGGGTGCCGAGAACTCTGATCCGTTTGTCGTCAGGATGGTCCTCGGCGTACACGCTTGGCGAAAATGCAGGAACGCCACATGGCCACGTGTGCCGCCGATACGTGCGTCAACGTCGACATGGCCGGGTTCCCTTCTCTTCGTGGTCGGTTGTTAGCGGAGCACGTTACCGCACGGCGACGTGTGCGCGCATCTCGATAACGTGGTCGGCGTGTCGCGGCGCCGGGCGTTGGCCCGCGGGCGACATCGCCGCGCTTCCGGAAAAGGTGTGTGCACAGTGGGTTTCGCGGGCGCACGGGGGTTTTCGGCGTGCAGTGGGGGTGTGGGTGCGCGAGGGGGCGTGTGCACAGGGGATGTGCGCGGGCGGGGGTGGCGCGGGGGGCGGGACGGCGTACGCGCCCGCCCGGGTAGGGGAGCGCGTACGCCGGTGCTGCCCGCCCGGTCAGGAGGGGAGGGCGGCGAGCCAGTTCTCGAAGGCGGTTCGGAACTCGCTCGAGAACGGCAGGTCCTCGATGTAGTCGGCGCCCGTCGAGGGCCGATCGCCGATCTCCTTGAGGACGTGGTTCACGGTGGTCATCCGGACCGGGGTGACCACGGCGCCGGTCAGCGCCGCGTCGAGGGCGTCCACGTCGGCGCGGGCCACCTGGATGTCGCGGTCCGCGCAACTCGTCAGCACGGGCAGCCCGGCGGGCAGCCGGGTCGCCAGATCGCGCGGGTCGAGGGCATCCTCCTCGGCGAGGGCCTTGGCGTTGACGGACACCAGGCCAGCCAGCCGCAGCGGTTCCGGCAGGTCGTCGGGAACGGTGCCGTCGGCGCGCAGCGATTCGACGGCCGCGGTGAGACCGGTGCGCAGCTGGTCGGCGAGCTCGACGGGGAGCTGACCGGCAGCGACGGCGGCGTCCACCTGCCCGGTGATCTGCCGGGTCAGCAGGTCCAGCAGACGAACCGCGAGCGGCTCGACGAGGCCGAGTCCGCTCAGGGGCGGGGTGTCCTCACGCACCGCGAGGGCCATCGCGACCAGGGCGCCCTCGCTGTGGCCGATCACCAGAAGCCGGTCCGCGTCGACGTCGGGCTGGGCGGCGAGATTGCGGAGCGCGTCGGCGGCGGTGTCGACGAACACCGAGAAGCCGAGTCCGGCCACGTCGTCGACGGTGTAGGGGCCCAGACCGGTCTCGCCGCTGCCGAGCTTGTCGTACCGCAGGCTCGCGATGCCGGACTCGGCGAGGGTCTCGGCGAGGAACCGGAGGGTGCCGATCGGTCCCGGCATCACGCCGCTGTCGCCGTTGCGGTCGGTTGGCCCGCTGCCGGCGAGGAGCAGCGCGGCCGGGGCGGGTCCGGCGAGCCGGTCGGGGACGAGGAGGCTGCCGTGGACGGTGACGTCGCCGCTGGTGAAGGTGATTTCGGTGTCGACCATGCCGACCAGTCTGTCAGGTTCGCGGTGCGAGTCCCGGCGTGCCCGCGTCACCCGGCGGCCGGGCGGCGGAGCAGGCGCACGCCCTTCCATGCGAACCACGCCAGGCCCGCGATCGCGACCGGGATCAGCAGCGGCAGCAGGAACGCCACCAGGACGAGCGTGAACGCGACGCCGTCCTCGGCGACCGACAGCACCGGGTTGGCCACCCCCGCGGTGGACGCGGTGCTCACCGCCCGGGTGCCGGTCTGCGCGGTGCTGAATGCGAGCGCGGTGGGTGCTCCGACGATGATCCCGGCGATCACCGCAGTCGACGGGTCGAGGTCGGTGAACACCGCGCCTGCCGCGATCGCGGCGGCGATCGGCCTGCTGACCGTGCCGAACACCCCGAGGGCGTTGTCCACGAACGGGATCAGGTCCGCGGTCAGTTCCGCTGCGGTGGCGATCGCCAGCGCGACCAGAGCTGCGCCCGAACCGACCCAGGCAAACGACTCGCCGAGGGAGATGCCGAACCACCCGAAATGCGCGGCGGCGCTGAGCATCAGCAGCGGAAGGAAGGTTCGCAGTCCGGTCGCGGCGGCCAGTCCGAGGCCGAGCAGGGCGGGCAGCACCCAGGTGTCCATCCGCGCAGTGTACGAAGCGCGGCCAGGATCAGCGCGTCGACCGCGCGATCGGCGTTCGCGCCGGGACGGGATGCCGAATCCGCCGAAGCCTCGTAGCGTGAGGTGGTGACTGCGTCCACCGCCGAGTCCCGGTCGCCGCGCCCCACCACGAGGACGGTGGGAGCGTTGCGGGCCTCCGGGCACGTCCAGCGCCCGGTCCGGGACGAGATCCGCGACAACCTGCTCGCCGCGCTGCGCGACGGCCGCGACCCGTGGCCCGGGATCGTCGGCTTCGCGGACAGCGTCCTGCCGCAGCTGGAACGGGCGCTGATCGCAGGCCACGACATCGTGCTGCTCGGTGAGCGTGGCCAGGGAAAGACCCGATTGCTGCGGACACTGCCGCTGCTGCTCGACGAGTGGAGCCCGGTGATCGCAGGATCGGAGCTCGGCGAGCACCCCTACGACCCGATCACGCCGGCGTCGATCCGGCGTGCCGCCGAACTCGGTGACGACCTGCCGATCGAGTGGCGGGGCCGCGACGAACGGTACTCGGAGAAGCTCGCGACCCCGGACACGTCGGTCGCCGACCTGGTCGGTGACGTCGACCCGGTCAAGGTTGCGGAGGGACGCAGCCTCGGTGACCCGGAGACGATCCATTTCGGTCTGGTTCCGCGCGCGCACCGCGGCATCGTCGCGGTCAACGAGCTGCCCGACCTGGCCGAGCGGATCCAGGTGTCGCTGTTGAACGTGATGGAGGAACGCGACATCCAGGTGCGCGGCTACACGCTGCGGCTGCCGCTGGACGTGCTGGTGGTGGCCAGCGCAAACCCGGAGGACTACACGAACCGTGGCCGCATCATCACCCCGCTCAAGGATCGGTTCGGTGCCGAGATCCGCACCCACTACCCGCTGGACATCGACGACGAGATCGCGGTCGTCGTGCAGGAGGCGCAGCTGCGGGCCGAGGTCCCGTCCCCGCTGCTGGAGATCCTCGCCCGGTTCACCCGGCTGCTGCGCGAGTCCCCGTCGATCGACCAACGGTCCGGTGTGTCGGCGCGCTTCGCGGTCGCCGCGGCGGAGACGGCCGGGGCGGCCGCCGTCCATCGCGGTGCCATCCTCGGCGAATCCGACCCGACGGCTCGGCCGGTGGACCTCGGAACCGTCGTCGACGTGCTCCGGGGCAAGATCGAGTTCGAGTCCGGCGAGGAGGGGCGGGAGAGTGAGATCCTCGACCATCTGCTGCGCAGGGCCACCGCCGACACGGTCCGGGATCGGCTCGGCGGCATCGATTTCGCCGATCTGGTCGGCGCCGTCGAGTCCGGGTCGCCGGTGGTCACGGGCGACCGGGTCACCGCGAAGGATCTGCTCGGAGAATTGCCCGATCTTGACGTCGTGGACGAGTTGGCCGAGCGGCTCGGGGCGCGAACGGTCGGTGCCCGCGCCGCCGCGGTCGAGCTTGCACTCGAGGGCCTGTATCTGGCGCGTCGGATCGCCAAGGACACCGACGACGACGGGCAGCTGGTGTACGGCTGATGTACCAGCGCTACGGGCGGTATCACGGTGGACCTGATCCGCTGGCGCCCCCGCTGGACCTGCGGGAGGCGCTCGACGCGATCGGGGCCGACGTCCTCGCCGGGTCGTCGCCGCGGCGGGCGCTGCGCGAGTTGCTGCGACGCGGCACGTCGACGATGGCTGGGCTGGATCAGCTTGCCGCGCAGGCGAACCGGAGGCGAAGGGAGCTGCTGGACGCGCACAACCTCGGGGGCACGCTCGACGAGGTGCGCGAGCTACTGGACCGGGCCGTCCTCGCGGAACGCAAGGAACTGGCCCGGTCCCTGGACGACGACGCCCGGTTCGCCGAGCTGCAACTCGCGGATCTGCCCCCGTCCACCGCGCAGGCGGTCCGGGACCTGTCCGGCTACCGGTGGCGGGATCCGCAGGCCCGCGCGGACTACGAGCAGATCCGCGACCTGCTCGGTCGGGAACTGCTGGACCAGCGGTTCGCCGGAATGAAGCGGGCGCTGGAGAACGCAACCGACGACGATCGTCGGCGGGTCGACGAGATGCTCACCGACCTGAACGCGTTGTTGGACAAGCACTCCCGCGGCGTGGACGCACCGGAGGACTTCGAACGGTTCATGGCCGAGTACGGCGCGTTCTTTCCGGAGAACCCGCGGGACGTGGAGGAGCTGCTCGACACGGTAGCCCGCCGGTCGGCGGCCGCGCAGCGGCTGCGGAACTCGCTGTCCCCCGAACAGCGTGCCGAGCTGGACGCCCTGGCGCAGCAGGCATTCGGCAGTCCCGGCCTGGTGCAGCAGCTGGACCGGCTTGATGCGAACCTGCGCGCGGCCCGGCCGGGGGAGGACTGGGATGGGAGCCAGCGTTTCCGCGGCGACGACGGGATGGGCCTCGGGGCGGGCACCGCCGCCCTCGCGGACATCGCCGACCTCGAACAGCTCGCGGAGCAATTGTCGCAGGAGTACGCCGGTGCGCAGCTCGACGACATCGACCCGGAGGCACTGCTGCGGCAACTCGGGCCGGAGTCCGCCGCCGATGCGCGAACCCTCGCCGACCTTGAACGGGCGCTGCAGCAGCAGGGGTACCTCGACCGCGGGGCGGACGGTCAGTGGCGGCTCTCGCCGAGGGCGATGCGGAAACTCGGCGAGGCGGCGTTGCGGGACGCCGCGCAGCGGCTGTCCGGCCGCAGCGGTGCCAGGGACACCCGCCGGGCAGGCGCGATGGGGGAGCCGACGGGGTCGAGCCGGTCGTGGGAGTTCGGCGACACCGAACCGTGGGACGTGACCCGCACCGTCACCAATGCGGTTCTGCGGCAGGCCGGTGCCTGCGGGCCGCCGGTCCCGGTGCGGATGCGCGTGACCGACGTCGAGATCGCCGAGACGGAGCAGCGAACCCAGGCCGCGGTGGCGCTGTTGGTGGACACCTCGTTCTCGATGGTGATGGACGGCCGCTGGGTGCCGATGAAGCGCACGGCGCTGGCGTTGAATCATCTGGTGCGCACCAGGTTCCGTGGGGACGACCTGCGGCTGATCGCGTTCGGCAGGCAGGCCCGCACCGTCACCCCGGAGGAGCTGGCGGGCCTCGACGGCGCCTGGGATCAGGGCACCAACCTGCACCATGCGCTGCTGCTGGCCGGGCGGCACCTGCGGCGCAATCCGAATGCGCAGCCGGTGGTGCTGATCGTCACCGACGGCGAGCCGACCGCGCATCTGGAACCCGATGGTCGCGCCTTTTTCGACTATCCGCCGCATCCGCGGACGCTCGGGTTGACGGTCCGGGAACTCGACAACCTCGCGAGGCTCGGAGCCCAGGTGACGATCTTCCGGCTCGGGGACGACCCCGGTCTCGCGCGGGTGGTGGACCGGATGGCGCAGCGGGTTGGCGGCCGCGTCGTCGCGCCCGACCTCGACGGGCTCGGCGCGGCGGTGGTCAGCGACTTCATTCGGCTGCGGCGACCGCGCTGACGTCGGCTCCGCCGACTGTGCGTGATTTTTACCCCAATGAGGGTGTGCATCACGCACGGGCGCGGAGCGCGCTAGGCCAGGAGGGCGGCGACGAGGCCGATCGTCGGGATCGAGGCGAGCGTGGTGACCAGGGCGGTGTCGCGGGCCAGGACGATTCCCCGCTGGTAACGGCTGGCGTAGACGAAGACGTTCTGTGCCGTCGGAAGGGCGGCGACCACGACGACCGCGAACAGTTCGTGCCCGTCGAGACCGAGGGCGAAACGGCCCATCAGGTACGCGAGGACCGGTTGGACCACGATCTTGAGCACCGATGCCACCGCGATCTCGCGCCGCGGCGCCACCCCGCGCTGCAGCACCCGAACCCCGTACAGCGAGATGCCGAACGCGAGCAGCGCGCCCGGCACCGACGCACCGCCGACGATGCGGAACGGTTCGGTGATCGCGGCGGGCGGCGTCCATCCGGCGACCGAGACCGCGAGCCCGGCGACCCCGGCCAGCACGATCGGGTTCTTGAACGGGGTGGTCACGGTCTGCACCCAGGAACTGCTCCTGCGCTCGGTCGTCAGGTCCAGCATGGTCAGCGCGATCGGGGAGTAGACCACGATCTGGAACAGCAGCAGCGGGGCGACGAACGAGGCGTCACCGAGCACGAACACCGCGATCGGGATGCCGAGATTCGCCGAGTTCACGTACGACGAGGCGAGGGCCCCGATCGTCGCCTCCGGGATCGGGCGGCGCATCACCGTCCGGGTGAGGACGAAGTAGGCGATGCCGAGGGCGAACGCGGTGGCGGCGGCGACCGCCAGGGTCGGCGAGAAGATCACCGACAGGTCGGCCTGCGCGAGCGAGTCGAACAGCAGCGCCGGGGTGGCGACGAAGAACACCAGCCTGCTGAGGACGAACTCGCCATGCTCGCCGAGCACCCGGAAGCGGCCGAGGAGGTAGCCGATCGCTATGACGACGAAGATGACGGTGAAGCCCGCGAACACTCCGGACACCCGACCTCCTCGTCAACGAACCCCGGGAAGTCTAGTCGGTAGCCGATCTAACGATGCCGCGCGTCACGCTTGTCCGGGAGCGGGCCGGTGGTGAAGATGGACGAATGTCGATCTCTCGGGTCCTCGTGATGCCGGTGACCGTGGCCGCGGTGCTCACCCTCGCGGCGTGCGGCGACAGCACGGACGGGACGGCGACCACCGCCGCCGCCAGCGGGTCCTCGGCGGAGGCGGCGCCTGCCGCACCGGCGGGACCCCCGCCCGCGACACCGGTGGAGCAGCCGCCGGAGTACCTCGCCACCACCGCGCAGGTCACCGGCGACACCGGCCGCGTCCGCTACGACGTCACCGTGCCGCAGGTCGAGGGGGGCGACCCCGCGGTCGCCGCGGAATTCAACGAGTCGATCCGCGCGGCACTGCAGGACCAGATCGACGGGTCGGCTGGCGAGCGGTTCACGCTGGAGTCCCGCCCCGAGTCGGGCGTCGCGCACATCGGTTCCCGGGTTCTCAGCGGCCTGCTGGTGACGTCGTGGAACGCCGACCCGCCGGGCGCGCACCCGACGCCGGTGGTCGCGACCGTGGTGATCGACGCGGACAATGCGCAGCCGATCACCCTCACCACCCTGTTCCCGGATCTGCAGGCCGGCCTGAATCGGCTGTCGGAGGAGTCGGCGCGTCTGCTCCCCGCGACGGCGGCGGGCGCCGACTTCGAGCGCAGCGGCATCGAGCCGACCCGGCAGAACTTCGCGAACTGGCTCGCAACCCCGGCGGGAATGGAGATCCACTTCACCGACTACCAGGTCGGTCCGCACGCGATCGGGCTCGTCCAGGTGACGGTGCCGTGGGAGCGGTTGCGGGATGTGATGGCGCCCGCGATGGTCGGCGTCGTCGCCAGCTGACGCCGGACATGACAAGGCCGCGTCGTCCGGGTGGACGACGCGGCCTTGTCGGATGCTGGACTACCGGCTGGTGAACGGCAGCAGTGCCATCTCGCGGGCGTTCTTCACCGCGACGGCAACCTGACGCTGCTGCTGCGGGGTGAGGCCGGTGACGCGGCGGCTGCGGATCTTGCCGCGGTCGGAGATGAACGTGCGGAGCAGGTTCACATCCTTGTAGTCGACGTGCTCGATCTTGGCCGCGAACAGCGGGTTCTTCTTGGGCTTGCGGCCGGTGTCCGCGCCGCGGGACTTCTTGGACGGGCCCCTCTTGACTGCCATTGCTTCCCTCTCGAGTGTTACCAGCTGGACCTGCGCACGCCTGGCAGTTTCCCCGCGATGAGCCGGTTCGCGCAGCACGCGCGCTGGCTCGAACTTCCGCAGATGACCGCGCGGACGAGAAGTCCGCAGCGTCACGATGACGCAATCGTACCGGACCGGCATCGGGGAACAGATTCCGCGGCGAGCTCGACGCCGCGCCCCGTCGATGAGCGCCGCCCGCGAGACCCCGCGGCCGCGCAGGGCCGGACGACCGGTGTGGGTCCCGCAGCGTCCGCGGCGCGTTCGCTACGATATTCAGCGCCTGACGTCGCTCGACGCGGTCGGGTCGACGCCGCCCGGCGTCACAGTCCAGTCACGGCATTGCCGTGCGGAGTTCCATTCACGGCGTGCCGTGGTGCGTCTCGACGGCTTGTCGAGGCGGTCATGCACGGCCCCGTCGTGGGCGAGGAGTACCCGTGTCCGAAGACATCCAGATCGATGCGGGAGCGGACCGCGAACCCGGTCTGTCCCGGCAGCTGTCGAACCGGCACATCCAGCTCATGGCGATCGGCGGCGCGATCGGCACCGGCCTGTTCATGGGGTCCGGCAAGACCATTTCCCTGGCCGGGCCGTCCGTGCTGTTCGTCTACATGATCATCGGCACGATGCTGTTCTTCGTGATGCGGGCGATGGGCGAGCTGCTGCTGTCGAACACCGGCTATCGCTCGTTCGCCGACTTCGCGGGTGACCTCCTCGGGCCGTGGGCGGGCTTCTTCACCGGGTGGACCTACTGGTTCTGCTGGATCGTCACCGGCATCGCCGACGTGATCGCGATCGCGGGCTACGTCTCCTACTGGTGGGGCTCGCTTCCGCTGTGGATCCCCGCACTCGCCTCCGTCGCGCTGCTGATCGGCCTCAACCTGCCGACCGTCAAGGCGTTCGGTGAGACCGAATTCTGGTTCGCGCTCATCAAGATCGTCGCGATCGTCGCGTTGATCGTTGTCGGGCTGGCGATGGTGTTCACCCACTTCGTCGCGCCGAACGGTGCCGAATCGTCCTTCGCGAACCTGTGGAACGACGGCGGCTTCTTCCCGACCGGGCCGATGGGCTTCGTTGCGGGCTTCCAGATCGCGACCTTCGCGTTCGTCGGCATCGAGCTGGTCGGCACCGCCGCCGCGGAGACGAAGGACCCCGAGAAGAACCTGCCGCGGGCGATCAACGCGATCCCGGTGCGGGTGATGCTGTTCTACGTCGTCGCGCTCGCGGTGATCATCTCGGTCACCCCGTGGCGGGAGATCAGCGCCGACCGCAGCCCGTTCGTCGCGATGTTCGCGCTCGCCGGGCTCGGCATCGCCGCGTCCGTCGTCAACTTCGTGGTGCTCACCTCGGCGGCATCGTCGGCGAACTCCGGCATCTACTCCACATCCCGGATGGTCTACGGCCTCGCCAGGGACGGCGACGCCCCGTCCGCCTTCGCGCGGCTCACCCGGCGGCGGGTGCCCGCCAACGCCCTGTACCTATCCGGTGTCTTCCTGCTGTCCGGTGTGGTGATGGTCGCGGTCGGTGACTCGATCATCGAGGCCTTCACCATCGTCACCACCATCTCGTCGCTGTGCTTCATGTTCGTGTGGTCGATGATCCTGATCAGCTACATCGTCTACCGGCGACGCCGACCCGACCTGCACGAGCAGTCCGCGTTCAAGATGCCCGGCGGCGTTCCGATGTGCTACGTGGTGCTCGCCTTCTTCGCGTTCCTGGTGTGGGCGTTCACCCAAAAGTCGGACACCCTGCAGGCGCTGCTGGTCACCCCGGTCTGGTTCCTGGTGCTCGGCGTCGTGTGGGTGTTCCTGCGCAAGCGGCCGGTGCAGATGGCGCGGGCGGCCGCCTTCGCCGCCGACACGCGTCGCGACTGACCTCGAATCGGCATCGTCGCCGGGCAGGATCGATCCGTGCTGCTGACGGTGGTCGAACTGGTCGGTGTGGTCGCCTTCGCGGCATCCGGTGCCCTGGTCGGGGTCGCCAAGCGCCTCGACTTCTTCGGGGTGTGCCTGATCGGGGTGTTCACCGCGATCGGCGGCGGTGTGCTGCGGGACGTGCTGCTCGGGATCACGCCGCCTGCCTCGCTGAACACCTGGAAGTACTTCGTGACCGCGCTGCTCACGTCGGTGCTGGTGTTCTTCGCGCATGCGGCGGCGCAGCGGTTGCGCCGCGAGATCCTGGTCCTGGACGCGGTTGGGATGGGCCTGTTCGCCAGCAGCGGCGCGGCAATCGCACTCGACGCGGGGGCCAGCAGTCAGGCCGCGATGCTGATCGGTGCCACCACCGCGATCGGCGGCGGCGTCCTGCGGGACATCCTCGTCAACGAGATGCCGCTGCTGCTGCACCGCGACCTCTACGCGATCCCCGCGCTGGTCGGCTCGACGGTCGTCGTCGGGTGCGCGGCACTGGGCTCGGCGCCAGCCACCGGCCTGGTGGTTGGCACCGTGTCCGCGTCGCTGCTGCGCCTGGTGGCGCTGTGGCGGGGGTGGAACCTCCCCGGCCCGCGACACGTGGACGGCTGACTCCGGCCGGGTTGAGCGACACGGCTCAGCCGCCTCTCAGCGCGATCTCAGTTGCCGGGTAGAAACTATGATCATGCGCATCCTGGTGGTCGACGACGACCGAGCCGTGCGGGACTCCCTCCGCCGATCCCTGACGTTCAACGGATACACCGTCGACCTCGCGGTCGACGGTCTCAACGCGTTGGAGCAGGTCACCGCCGAGCGGCCCGACGCGGTGGTCCTCGACGTGATGATGCCGCGGCTGGACGGGCTGGAGGTGTGCCGGCGGCTGCGCAGCGCCGGGGACGACCTGCCGATCCTGGTGCTCACCGCGCGGGATTCGGTGTCCGAGCGGGTCGCAGGCCTGGACGCGGGCGCCGACGACTACCTGCCGAAACCCTTCGCGCTCGAGGAACTGCTCGCGCGCCTGCGGGCGCTGCTGCGCCGGGCCGTGCCGGATGTGGGGGAGGACTCGGAGGCGCTGACGTTCGAGGATCTCACCCTGGACCCGGTCACCAGGGAGGTCACCCGCGGCGGCCGGTCGATCAGCCTGACCCGCACCGAGTTTTCGCTGCTGGAGATGCTGATGGCGAATCCGCGTCGGGTGCTCTCCCGGAGCCGGATCCTGGAGGAGGTATGGGGGTACGACTTCCCGACGTCGGGGAACGCGTTGGAGGTCTACGTCGGCTACCTGCGTCGCAAGACGGAGGCGGACGGTGAACCGCGGTTGATTCACACGGTGCGCGGAGTCGGATACGTGCTGCGGGAGACTCCGCCGTGATGGTTGCCCCGTTTGGCCGATCGGCCGCCAATCCGTCTTCCCCGCACGACATTCCCGAGATGCGTCCGCCCATGCCGCTGACCAGGTCGGTGTCGCTGCGGTGGCGGGTTGCGCTGCTGGCGGCGTCGGTGGTCGCGATCGCGGTTGCGGTGATGGCGATCGCCGCCTATGCCGTCGTGTCCCGTGCCCTCTACAACGACGTCGACTCCCAGTTGCGCAGCAGGTCGGCGACGTTGATCGCGAACAACTTCGACGCGCTCGACGTCCGGATGATCTCGCTCGCGACGGTGTACTCCAACGACATCAGCGTCGCGTTGGTCTTCCCGGACCTCAAGGTGTACATGCCGCCGGGGTCGAACACGCCGATCGGCGAGGCCGAGATGTCCGTTGCGCGAGGCGAACACGACTCGACGCTGCGGACCTTCGCCGGTCAGCGGGTGTACGCGCAGCGCACGAACCTCGGGTCAACCCTGGTGATCGCGCAGCGGCTCGCCCCGACCGGGGAGGTGCTCGAACGGCTCGCCTGGGTGCTGTTCATCGTCGGTGGATGCGGTGTCGGACTCGCGGCGCTCGCGGGCATGGCGGTGGGGCGCACCGGGTTACGTCCGGTGGCGCGGCTGACCGCTGCCACCGAGCAGATCGCCCGCACCGACGAGCTGACACCGATTCCGGTCACCGGGAACGACGAACTGGCCCGGCTGACGATCTCGTTCAACACCATGCTCCGGGCCCTCGCCGAGTCCCGTGACCGGCAGAGCAGGCTCGTCGCCGACGCGGGCCACGAACTGCGGACCCCGCTGACCTCCCTCCGGACCAACATGGAGCTGTTGATCGCGGCGGGAAGGCCCGGGGCGCCGCGGATCCCGGACCAGGACATGGCGGAGCTGCGCGCCGATGTGATGGCCCAGATCGAGGAACTGTCCACCCTGGTCGGCGATCTCGTCGACCTGGCGCGGGAGGACGCGCCGGAGACGGTGCACGAGCGAATCGACCTGGCGGACACGGTGGAACGGGCTCTCGAGCGGGTTCGTCGCAGGCGGAACGAGGTCGATTTCCACGCGGAGACGGTGCCCTGGTTCGTGTACGGCGACGGTGCCGGGCTGTCCCGCGCGGTCCTGAACGTGCTCGACAACGCCGCCAAGTGGAGCCCGACCGCGGCCGAGGTCCGGGTGCGGATGCGGCAACTCGACGGCGGGCACCTCGCGTTGACGGTCGATGATGCGGGCCCCGGAATCCCGGACGAGGACCGGCAACTGGTGTTCGAGCGGTTCTACCGGTCCACCGAGGCACGGTCCATGCCCGGCTCGGGGCTGGGGCTGGCGATCGTCCGTCAGGTGGTCGTCAAGCACGGCGGTACCGCCGAGGCGGGCCGGTCCGACCGGGGCGGCGCGCTGCTCACGATCGTGCTGCCCGGCGAGGCGCCCGCGGGCGCAGGCGGCCGCCACCCGGGGAGCAAGATCTCGGCAAACTGAAAGCGCGGTCTCAGGTCCCTCTAAGACCGACAGGACAGGCTGGGGTCAACGAGATCGAATCGCAGTCGCACCGACCGGTGCGCGGGGAGAAGGATCAGACGAGATGACCGAGGATCACACGGGCAGGGACCGCAGCGACCGGCACGACTCCGGGCAGCAGGGCTCGCCCTGGGCGCAGCACGGGTCCACCAACGACCCGGCTGCAGGCGACGCGTCCCCCGGATACCCCACCGGTGACCACCCGACCGCGCAGTATCCGACCGCGCAGACGCCGACAGCGCAGTACCCGTCCGCGGGTCAGGCGGGTACCCACCCGACCGCGCAGTACCCGTCGGCGGCCCAGCATTACCAGCAGCCCGGGTACGGGCAGTCGGCCTACGGTTCCTATCAGCCGGGACCCCCGCCGGGCGCGGGTGCATCCCCGGCGGGGTGGGATTCCCGGCAGGCCGAGTCGAAGCTCAAGAAGGGCCGCACCGCACTCGTTGCGGGGGCGGTCGCGTTGGCCCTCGTCAGCGGCGGCGTCGGCGGTGCCGTCGGGGCGTGGTCGCAGGGCGGCGGCTCCGGCCCGGTGACCAGCGCGCTCGACGCGCCCCGCACGAACGCCACCCAGACCGCGAACGCGCCAGCCGGATCCGTCCAGGCGGTGGCGCAGAAGGTGCTGCCGTCGGTCGTGCAAATCCAGGTCGAGGGTGCGCAGGCGGAGGGGGAGGGTTCGGGCATCGTCCTGTCCTCCGACGGACTGATCCTCACCAACAATCACGTCGCCACCGGTGCCGGAGCGAACGGCAAGCTCACGGTCGCGTTCTCGGACGGGTCGACGGCGTCCGCGAAGCTGATCGGGGCCGACCCGATGTCGGACCTGGCGGTGATCAAGGTCGAGGACCGCACCGATCTCACCCCGATCGAGCTGGGCACGTCCGCGGACCTTCAGGTCGGGCAGTCGGTCGTCGCGATCGGCTCGCCCCTCGGACTGGCAGGCACCGTCACCAGCGGCATCGTGTCGGCCCTCAACCGCCCGGTCTCCACGAGCGGTGAGGCGGGCAACCAGAACACCGTGATCGACGCCATCCAGACCGACGCCGCGATCAACCCCGGAAACTCCGGCGGCGCGCTGGTGAACATGGAGGGCAAGCTGATCGGCATCAACACCGCGATCGCGACCCTCGGCGGCGAGGCGGGGGCCGGTCAGCAGGGCGGCTCGATCGGCCTCGGCTTCGCGATCCCCGTCGACCAGGCCCGGCGGGTCGCCGACGAGCTGGTGAACACCGGTAAGGCAACCCAGGCGATCATCGGGGTGTCGGTGTCCTCGCGGGATGTCACCAACGGTGCCGCGGTCCAGGACGTCACCCCCGGTGGGCCCGCCGACAAGGCCGGCATGCCCCGCGGCGTGGTGATCACCCGCGTCGACGACCGGGTGATCGACAGCGGTGACGCCCTGATCGCCGCGATCCGCTCGCATGCCCCCGGCGACGAGGTGAAGATCACCTACACCGACCCGAATGGTGCGAATCCGAAGACCATCGACGTCACGCTGGGTGTCGCGCCGACCCAGGGCGGCCGCTGATGGCGACCGGATGGCAGTGGATCGGCGGCTCCCCGGCGCCGGTCCGCGGCGCTACCACTACCGTAGGAGTCATGGACATCGAAGCTCCGCTGGCTGGCCGCGCACTCGTGGTGATCGTCGACGACCGAACCGCTCACGGTGACGGAGTGGACTCCACGGGACCGCTGGTCACCGAGTTGCTCTCCGAGGCCGGGTTCTTCGTCGACGCCGTCGTCGCGGTCGCCGCGGACGAGGTCGAGATCCGCAACGCCCTCAACACGGCCGTGATCGGCGGGGTCGACCTGGTGATCTCCGTCGGCGGCACCGGGGTGTCGCCGCGGGACGTGACGCCGGACGCAACGACCGCCGTCCTGGACCGGGAGATCCCCGGCATCAGCGAGGCGCTGCGCTCCTCCGGCCTGGCTGCCGGCGCGTTGGACGCGGGCCTCTCCCGCGGCGTCGTCGGGGTGTCGGGCAGTACCCTGGTGGCGAACCTGGCCTCGTCCCGCGCCGCGGTGCGCGACGGGATGGCCACCCTGACCCCGCTCGCCAGCGCCGTCATCGGCGAGCTCTCCCGCATCGAGGAGTGACGATCACCGACTCCGCGCCCGGCGCGAATCCCGGCCGAGACCCGAACGTGCGGGCCCGGCTGGCGCGCATCTTCGGCGACGTGCTTCCCGACACCACTCGCGACGAACGCGGCGAGTCCGACGGAACGGCCGGTGCGAGCGAGGGCTCATCCGACGAGTGGCTCCGCAGGCAGGTGCCCCCGCACCACGGCTGAGCCTGGACGTCGGTACCGAACAGTGTGGCCCGCACCGAAAACGGTGCGGGCCACACTGGTGCGCGCTGCGGGTCAGTCGATCGAGCGTTCCACGGGACGCTCGGCGAGCAGGTCCCGGATCTCGGTGAGCAGGTCCACCTCGGTGGCCTCCAGCGCCTCCTCCGCGGTGACGAACCGCGACTTGGCGTGGGTGTACGGCACGATCAGGATGAAGTAGACCACCGCGGCGATGATCACGAAGTTGATCGCGGCGCTGATCACCGCCCCGATGTTGACGAAGGTTTCCGGGTTGCTGGTGATCTGGAAACCGAATCCCAGCTCGGCGGTGCCGACGGACGCGACGAGCGGATTGACGATGTTGTCGGTGAAGGCGGTGACGATGGCGGTGAATGCCGCGCCGACCACGACCGCGACCGCGAGGTCGAGCACGTTGCCTTTGAGCAGGAAGTCCTTGAAGCCTTTGAGCATGCCTTGTCCTCGTTTCGCTTGGTACGGGGGCCCGGACCTTCCGAATGCTAAGGAGATCGCTACCCCTCCGCAAACGGGGCGGCGGCGTGTCTCGGCTCGAACAACGCCGGTCGCACGCGGTCCGCGGCGCGCACTGGTGCCGCCGGTTGATCGTGTGCAACGGTGAGGCGCACGCGTTCACCAGTGTTTTTCGCGTCCCCGCTCGGCGCGTGATCCGACGGGTCGCACCCACCGGGCCCCGCACCACCGACGGCCGCCGGACGGCACGGATCCGCGCGGAGTGTCGGACGAGTCATACCGGACCTCGACGTGGTCGGCGCCTCGCCCGCACGGCCGCTGTCGGCCCGATCGCCCCCTCCTGACGCGCCGGCCTCAGGTGCGTTCGGTGGAGCGATCGGCGAGCAGGTCGCGGATCTCGGTGAGCAGTTCGATGTCCGTGGCCTGCTTTTCGTCCTCGGTCATGAACCGTTCCTTGGCGTGGTTGTACGGAACGATGAGGACGAAGTAGACGACCGCGGCGATGATCACGAAGTTGATCGCGGCGGTGATGACCGCGCCGATGTTGACGAACGTCTCGGGGCTGTCGGTGAGCTGGAAGCCGAAGCCCAGCTCGTTGCTGCCGCCGAGGGTGGCGATGATCGGATTGATGACGTACGTGGTGAACGCGGTGACGATGGCGGTGAAGGCGGCGCCGATGACCACCGCGACCGCGAGATCGAGCACGTTGCCTTTGAGCAGGAAATCCTTGAAGCCCTTGAGCATGACCTGTCCTCGTTTCACGACGGATTCGACAACGGACCGGGTGGTGAAAATGCTAGGGGCAGTGCCGCGGGTGGGGCAACCTCCGCGCGCGGGGCAGTGGACCCGCCAGTCGGTGGACGGGCCGGTCAGTGGAACGTGACGGGCCGGTCAGTGGAACGTGACGGGCCGGTCAGTGGAACGTGACGGTCAGCGCGCCGGTGAGTGACGCGGCGGCGACGGTGGTTGCGGTGGCCTCGGGCAGTGCGGCAAGCACCACCGGTGCCCGCGCGGCGCGTCCGTCGTCCTTCTCCCCGACGAGGACCACGGTCGCGGCCGATGCGAGGACCCGCGGCGCGGCAGCCCCCTCCGCGTCGACGGCAAGGATGTCGACGCGGTCACCGACCCGCACCAGCCCGGCCACCTCCGCGTCCTCGATCCGGACCGGGACGATCCGCGCGTCCGGTCCCGCTGCGGCCTCGGCGAGTCGGGAGCCGAGGATTCGGACGTCGGTGAGCGGTTCCCCGGCCCGGGCCGGGCCGGCAAGGGTGTGACCGACGGCGGCGTCGAGGCTGCGCAGAGAACCATCGGGAACGGGGTCGGGGACGTCGAGCAACCGGAGATCGGCGGCGGTGAGGACGGTGCCGGGCCCCAGGTCCCGTGCCGTGGCGACGATCGACACCCGGTCGGTCTGCTCGCCCCGGATCGCCAGGACGAGGGCGAGGGCGGCGAGGATCCCCGCCGCGATCCGGCGGGGCAGGGCGGTCCGCGTCCAATCGGGGCGGGTCAGCCGCAGCAGCCGGTCGACCGGGGTGGGGGACAGGGCGCCGGGGCGGCGCCGGGCATCGCGGACCATGCCCCAACGCTAGGGCGACCGGGCGGGCACACCCCGCCTCCGGATCCACCCTGTGGATGGATTCGGGGCCTGTGGAGAAAGGGGATCAGCTGGTGGCGGGCGCGGGGGTGGCCGAACCGGAGGTCGACGACGAATCCGACGACGGGGTGCTCGCCTTCGCCGGTTCGCTCGCGGTGCTCGCGCCGCCACGGCTGTCGGTCCGGTAGAAGCCGCTGCCCTTGAACACGATGCCGACGGAGTTGAACAGCTTGCGCAGCTTGCCGTTGCACTCGGTGCAGACGGTCAGCGAGTCGTCGGTGAACGACTGCACGATGTCGAAGCGGTTGTCGCATTCGGTGCAGGCATAGGAGTAAGTGGGCACTGCAGGTTCCTCCGCGCGGATACTCGAGCCCCGGCAGGTGATGCCGCGGGCACTGGCACTTTACCGTCCCGAGTGCCAACGCCGGTAATCGTCGGCCTATTCCGCCCCGCCGAGCACGCGCAGGCCGCCGACCGGGGTCAGGACCTCTCGCATCCGCACGTCGTGGGGGTCCTCGGGCAGTTCGTCGACCACCTCGGCGTCGCGGACCACCGCAATCAACCGGGGCACCGCATGCTCGCCGCGCCCGGCGGCGAACACGAGGGTGCGGTCATAGAAGCCGGCGCCGCGGCCGAGGCGGACACCCCGACGGTCCACCGCGAGCGCGGGGATCAGCAGCAGGGCCGCCGCGGCGACCGTCTCCGGCGGCAGGTGCGGCGGCGCGGGTTCCCGCAGCCCGAACGGGGCAGGGACCAGTGCGCCCTCGCCGCGATAGGGGGCCCACCAGAGCGGTCCCGGCGCGTGCGCCACCGGCAGCAGGACCCGGCGGACGCGGGCGGCGAGGGCGTCGAGCACGGCAACCGACCCGGGTTCCCTGCCGACCGGGACGTAGGCGCACACCGTCGCGTCGGGGCCGAGCTCGGTGCCGATGCGGGCAGCGGCCGCCGCGAGTGCGGCGTCCTCGGCGGCCTTGGTGTCCGCGTCCACGTCGCGACGGCGCGTCAGGATCTCGGTGCGCCACGCATCCTTGGTCGCCGGCGGGGTTGGGCCGAGGTCGGACTCGTTCATACCGGCAACCCTAGGATCCCGGGCGCGCGGCCGACACGGATAGGGTGTGGCCATGACAGACAGCGGCACCAACATGAACAGGGCCTTCCGCACCGCGGTGGTCCCGGCGGCGGGGCTGGGCACCCGGTTCCTGCCCGCGACCAAGACGGTGCCGAAGGAACTGCTGCCGGTCGTCGACACACCGGGCATCGAGCTGGTCGCGGGCGAGGCCGCCGATTCGGGTGCCAACCGGCTGGTCATCGTGACCTCGGAGGGCAAGGACGGCGTCGTCGCGCACTTCGTCGAGGATCTCGTCCTGGAGACCAAGCTCGAGGCCAGTGGCAAGTCGCACCTGCTCGAGAAGGTCCGCAAGGCGCAGGGTCTGCTGAAGGTCGAGTCGGTCGTGCAGGACGAGCCGCTCGGACTCGGTCACGCGGTCTCCTGCGCGGAGTCCGTCCTCGACGAGGACGAGGACGCGATCGCGGTGCTGCTGCCCGACGATCTGGTGATGCCGCGCGGCGTCCTCGAGACGATGGCCCGGGTCCGGGCCAAGCGCGGCGGCAGCGTGCTGTGCGCGATCGACGTGCCGAAGGATCAGGTCAGCGCCTACGGGGTGTTCGACGTCCAGGAGGTTCCGGACGCGACGAACCCCGATGTACTGAAGGTCGTCGGGATGGTCGAGAAGCCGAAGCGGGAGGACGCGCCGTCCACCTTTGCCGCGGCGGGCCGCTACCTGCTGGACCGGGCGATCTTCGACGCCCTGCGCCGCATCACGCCGGGCCAGGGCGGGGAACTGCAGCTCACCGACGCGATCGCGCTGCTGATCGAGGAGGGGCACCCGGTGCATGTGGTGGTCCACCGCGGGGGACGACACGACCTCGGAAATCCCGGAGGCTACCTCCGCGCTGCGGTTGACTTTGCGCTCGACAGCGAAGAGTACGGTCCGTCGCTGCGTGAGTGGCTCGTCGAGAGACTGCAGCAGACGGAGCGGTAGTGGGGTCGGGAGGCAGCGTCTACATGCGCTCGGTTGAGGAGCAGCAGGCCAGGGTCACCGCCGCCGCCGTCGCGCCACGACCGGTGCGGGTCGCGATCTCGGAGTCGCAGGGACTGCTGTGCGCCGAGGAAGTGGTCGCCGAGCGTCCGCTGCCGGGATTCGACCAGGCGGCGATCGACGGCTACGCGGTGCGCAGCGTCGACGTCGCCGCCGCGGACTCCGGTCAACTCAGCGAGAGCGGTGAGCCGGTCAACATCGTCCTGCCCGTCGTCGGTGAGGTGACCGCGGGGTCCCGCCAGCCCACCCGGCTGCAGCCGCGGCAGGCGGTGCGTGTCGACACCGGCGCCCCGATGCCGACCCTCGCCGACGCGGTTCTTCCGCTCGACCGCACCGACGGCGGCCAGAACCGGGTCCGGGTGCTGCGCCCGGTCCGGTCCGGCGACTACGTCCGGCGGGTCGGCGACGACGTTCAGCCCGGCGATGTCGCGGTTCGGGCGGGCACCATCATCGGCGCGGCCCAGGTCGGTCTGCTCGCCGCGGTCGGACGCGACAAGGTGCTCGTGCATCCGAGGCCGCGGCTGTCGGTGATCAGCGTCGGCGGCGAACTCGTCGACGTGGACCGCACTCCCGGTCCGGGGCAGGTGTACGACGTGAACTCGTACGCGCTCGCCGCCGCCGCCCGTGATGCGGGCGCGGACGTGAACCGGGTCGGGATCGCGGGCACCGACATGCGTCGCCTGCGGGAGGTCGTCGAGGGGCAGTTGATCCGCTCGGAGATCGTGGTGATCGCCGGGGCCGTCGGCGGCGGCGCCTCGGACCAGGTGCGGGACGCGTTGCGGGAGCTCGGCGACCTCGAGGTGGAGCGGGTCGCGATGCACCCGGGGTCGGTGCAGGGCTTCGGTCAGCTCGGCCGCGACGAGGTCCCCACGTTCCTGTTGCCGTCCAATCCGGTCAGCGCCCTGGTGGTGTTCGAGGTGATGGTGCGGCCGCTGATCCGGATCGCGTTGGGCCGCAGGCAGTCGATGCGGCGGGTCGTCACCGCCCGCACCGTCGCGCCGATCACTTCGGTCGCCGACCGGAAGGGCTATCTGCGGGGACAGTTGATGCGCGACGAATCGACCGGCGAGTACCTGGTGCAGGCGCTCGGTGGCGCGCCCGCGGCGTCCTCGCACCTGCTCGCCACCCTCGCCGAGGCGAACTGTCTGGTGCTGGTCGACGCGGAGGTGACCGACCTGCGGACCGGTGACCGGGTGGACGTCGCCTTTCTTGCACAGCGGGGCTGACCGGGTGTCGACGGCCCTGCGCCGCTATTCTCCGCACCCCGGCTGGCCTGCCCGGCTCGGCCCGCTGGTGGTGCCCGCGGGTCGGGTGACCCTACGACCGATCCGGCTGCGCGACGCGGCGACCTGGAGTCGGTTGCGGATCCGGGACGAGGACCATCTGCGGCCGTGGGAGCCGACCGGTGAGGGTCCGTGGGATGCGCGGCACCACATCGGGAACTGGCCTGCGCTGTGTTCGTCGCTGCGCTCGGAGGCCCGCAAGGGCCGGATGCTGCCGATGGTCATCGAGCTCGACGGCCGGTTCTGCGGGCAACTGACGATCGGCAACGTGGTCGGCGGAGCGTTGCGGTCCGCGTGGATCGGATATTGGGTGTCGAAGGAGGATGGCGGCCGTGGCGTCGCCACCGCGGCGCTCGCGTTGGGTCTCGACCACGGGTTCGGTCCGGTCGGGTTGCACCGGATCGAGGCGACGGTGCGCCCGGAGAACCTGCCGAGTCGGGCGGTGCTGCGCAACGTCGGGTTCCGGGAGGAGGGCCTGCTTGAGCGGTACCTGGATGTCGACGGGCAGTGGCGGGACCATCTGTTGGTGGCGATGACGATCGAGGAGTTGGAGGCGACGGCAGCGGATCGGCTGGTGCGCGCCGGGCGCGCCTCGTGGGGCTGACGACCGTGCTGGCTACCGATTGGCTACCCGGGATGCGCGGATGCGGCAGTAGTGACTAATGTGGCATGTGGGAAAGCTGAGTCGGCGCGTCTGCGGGGAACAGTGCGCCGACGCAACTAGCCTGAGTGGACCAACCGGGTCGAATATGCAGGTGACAGCTGTGCTGGCAGCCGACAGGGAGGGAGGTCGCCCGACATGCCGAACTCGCTCGTGGTCATTGCGCTGGTGGCGATGTGGCTGTTCGTGCTGCTTCCGATGCAGGCCAAGCGCAGGCCGCGAATTCGTCAGACAACGGACGCGGCGCTCGCCACCCGGGTGCTCGACCGCGACCTGCACGCCCGCCAGAATCGGCGCGGCCCGGCGACCGGGCACCGCAGCGACCCCAACTGGCGCCCAGACCCCAATCGCCCCCTGCACGCGGAGGACTGGATGGAAGCGCACGCTCGAGCGGACGTGGACCCCCACGATCTCGACTACGACGACCCCGACCTGGATGCCGAGTACGACGACGACATCGACCGTGCCGTGCCGCGCTACGACGAGCGCGGCGGCACCCCCTACCGGCGCGGCCGCGGCGGCTTCGACCCCGAGGCCGACGCGATTGCCCGCGCCGCGCGGTACGCCTTCCGGCAGCGGGCGGTCCTCGGGTTGGTGCTCGCCGCGATCATGGCGGGTGCGCTGGCCCTGATCGTCTCCTCGACACTGTGGTGGGCGTGCGCGGCAGCGCTGCTCGGCACCGTCGGATACCTGGCGTACCTGCGTCGTCAGGTGCAGATCGAGCAGGAGATCCGGCGCCGCCGGATGGCCCGGCTCGGCCGGTCCCGGCTCGGGGTGGAGTCGCACGACGACGAGGAGCTCCGCCTGGTGCCCTCGCGCCTGCGGCGTCCCGGTGCCGTCGTGCTCGAGGTCGACGACGAGGATCCGGTCTTTGACCACCTCGACCGGCACGACCCGTACTTCGACGAGGACGACGATCCGGGTGAGGTCCGTCGCGTGGTCGGCCAGTAGTCCCCGAAACGGGTGTTGACCAGCTGATTTCATGGTTACTCGAGGAGCCTGTTAGAGTTGCCGGGCACTCCTTCGGAGGGCAAGGACTGGGGCTGTGGCGCAGTTGGTAGCGCGCTTCGTTCGCATCGAAGAGGTCAGGGGTTCGATTCCCCTCAGCTCCACCAGTAGGACAGACAAGGCGTCGCCCGCATTGCCGGCGGCGCCTTGTCCGCGTCTCGGGACCCTCCGCCGCGTGTAGGTCAATCGTCCACCTTCCCTCCCGAATCGGCGCTGAACCATCGATCGATGTGGTCTACTCCTTCGCGACTTTGTGCCGGCGAGGCCGCATGCCGAGGTAACTGGCGCACCGAACCCTGGAGCACGGCGACCCGCCCTGCGCGGTCCGTCGTGGAGGAGACACATGTCTGACAACAACACTCGTCGCGCGGTCGGGGCGGTCGGAGCCTTCGCGGTTGCCGCGGGCTTCGCGGTGGTCGCAGGGCCGGGCGTCGCCGCCGCCGCGCCGGTGAGCGTGGACTGGTGGGACGGGAACTCGCACTTCACGCGCACGATCAGCAACAGCACCCCGAAGGAGGGCGACGTGGTCACCACGTCGACCCGGTTCGAACGCAAGGCGTGGACCAGCCTCGAGATCATCAACCAGGTCAAGGACGTGCACCCGACCTGCCTGACCTACGTCGAGGGCTCGGCGAAGGTCGACGGGACGCCGCGTGCCCTCGACAGCCAGGGGCCGGACTTCGCGAAGGTCACCGGCAGCTGGACGGTGTACCCGAACATCGATCCCAAATCGCACACCTTCGAGTTCTCCTACACGGTCGGTCCGGACTGCGATCGCTCCGTTCCGCTGATGACGACGATGCACTACGCGGGCGGTCTCGGCGAGGGCGTCTACCAGGGCAAGGGGCCGACACTCACGGTCGCGAGGAACACCACCTCCACGACGCTCGCCGCGGTGTCCGGCGCGCAGGTCGGCGCGGCGGTGACCCTGTCCGCGGCGGTCACCGGCGGCGCGAACGGTGACACCGTCGAGTTCTTCGACGGCGGAGCCAAGATCGGCGCGGGCACCCTCACCAACGGTGTCGCGACCTACGCCTGGACCCCCGGCAACCGTGGATCGCACGCACTGGTCGCCAAGTTCCCCGCCACCGCGAAGGCGGACGCGTCCGAATCCTCGGCGCAGACCGTCCAGGTCACCGACGCCGACGTCGCCTCGTCGACCGCGCTTGCCGCGGTGTCCGGCGCTCAGGTCGGCCGCCCGTCCGTGCTGAAGGCGACGGTCACCCCGGCGGCCGCCGGCGGCACCGTGGTCTTCAAGGACGGCAACACCACCCTCGCCGAGGTGCCGGTCGCCGCGAACGGTGAGGCCACCTACACCTGGGTGCCGTCGACGGCGGGCAGCCACGCGATCGGCGCGGCCTTCTCCGGCCGGGCAGGCGTGACCGGGTCCGCGGCGAACGCGACGGTCGAGGTCGCGGAGGCCCCGGCGGGCAACACCGCATCCAGCACCGCGATCGCGGTCGGCGCGAACCCGAAGGTCGGGGTCGCGAACACGGTCTCGGCGCAGGTCACCCCCGGCAACGCGGGCGGCTCGGTCACCTTCAAGGACGGCGACACCGTGCTCGGGACGGTGCAGGTCGACGCGGCCGGAACGGCGGAACTGTCGTGGACGCCTGCGACCGCGGGGCAGCGGGTGATCACGGCGGAGTACTCGGGTGCGGGCACCGTCAACGCCTCGGCCGACGCGGAGTCGGTGCAGGTGGCGGCGGCCGATGGCGGCACCCCCGGTGGTGACGGCGGCACCGGAAGCCTGGACGGGCTGTTCGGCTCCAGCTAGTTCCCTGACTCACCCGGATCCCCGTCACCGGCGCACGGTGGCGGGGATCCGCTGCGTCCGGGGCCGTTCGCGCCGCGATGGTGTGGGATCAGCCCGCGTAGAGGTCGTCGATCCGGTCCGCGTACTTCGCGGTGATCGGGGCGCGGCGCAGCTTCATCGTCGGGGTGAACTCGTCCCCGCCCGGCTCCCAGACGTCGGGGAGGATGGTGAACCGCTTGACCTGTTCGACCTGCGACAGGTGGCTGTTGGCGGCGTCGACGGCCCGCTCGACTTCCGTCCGCACGTCCGGGTTCACCGCGAGTTCCTCGGCGGTCTCGTCGGTGCTGCCGGTCCGCGCCGCGAACGCGGCTGCCACCTCGGTGTCGAGGGTGAGCAGCGCGGTCACGTAGGGGCGGTTGTCGCCGATCGCGACGGCCCCCGCGATCAGTGGGCTCGCGGCGTGCAGGGCGTCCTCGATGGCGGCGGGGGAGATGTTCTTGCCTCCGGTGGTGACGATCAGTTCCTTTTTCCGGTCGACGATGGTCACGTAGCCGTCGGTGTCGATGGTCGCGATGTCGCCGGTGTGCAGCCAGCCGTCGGCGTCCAGGGCGTCCGCGGTCTTCTCCGGCTCGCCGCGGTAGCCCCGCATCACGCCCGGACCCGAGACGAGCAGCTCGCCGTCGTCGGCGAGCTTCATGTTGACGCCTGCCATCGGTTCGCCGACCGTGCCGATGCGGATCGAACCGGGCCGGTTCGCCGTGCCGGTCGCGGCGGTTTCGGACATCGCCCATGCCTCGCAGCACGGGATGCCGAGGCCGAGGATGAAGGCCAGCACGTCGGGCGACATCGGGGCGGCGGCGGTGATCGCGAGGCGCACCTCGTCCAGTCCGAGCTTGCGGCGGATCGGGGCGAGCACGAGCCGCTCGGCCGCCGCGTGCTGCAGTTCCAGGCGGTGCGGGATCGGGACGCCTGCCGAGCGCATCCGCGCGGTGCGGATGCCGACGTCGATCGCCCAGCCGGCCAGCCGCCGTTTCGGTGCGCTGGTCTCCGCGTCGAGCGCCGCCTCGACCCCGGCCTTCACCTTGTACCAGACCTGCGGGACGGCGAGAAAGATCGTCGGGCGCACCTCCGGCAGCGCGGTCACCGCCTGCTTCGGGTTTGCGAGGGTGGTGATCTCGGTGGCGAAGAAGATCCCGCAGTAATGGGCGACGTTGCGGTTCGCGATGTGGGCGTCCGGGAGATAGGACACCCCGCGGTCGTCGGAGGTGGGGTGCGCGAGTTCGACGCTCGCATCCCGGAAGGCAATCACGTTCGTGTGGGTGAGTTCGACGCCCTTCGGCGGCCCGGTGGTGCCGGAGGTGTAGATGACCGTGATCAGGTCGTCGGGGCGGACGGCCCGCCAACTCGTCTCGAAGTCAAAGTCCGGGTCGGGTTCCGCCTCGACGTCCGCGAGGCCGATCGTGCCCTCCGGTGTGCCGTCGACGCACACGATGCGCTCGACCGGGGTGCCGGGCGCTGCCTCCCGGATCACCGGCAGGAACTGGCTCTCGCACACCATGATCCGGCAGCCCGCGTTGGTGAGCACGTGGTGCAGTTGCTCGGCGGCGAGGGTGTTGTAGACGGAGAACGGGGTGGCGCCTGCGTGTACCGCTGCCGTGTCGACGAGGTGGAACTCGGGACGGTTGGTCAGCATTAAACCCACCGTGTCCCCGTGTCGGACACCGAGTTTCGCGAGCCCGGCGGCGATGGCGCGGACCCGACCGGCGTACTGACTCCAGGTGATTGTCACCGACCCGTCGGCGGTGCGCAGCGCCACCTTGTCCGGGTGGCGGGCTGCCGTGTCCTGGAACGCCGCGCACAGGGTGTCGAGGCTCATGGCGGATCCTCCTTCGGTGGGTGAAGGCGAGAGGGCGCCCGTCCATCCGGGGCTGCCATGTGACCCACGTCACCTCCAGGATAACGCTCCGTGCGGCGTGATCGGGACGGTTGGCGAACGGTCCGAACCGGCGCACACTTGACGGCATGGACCACAGGATGTCGGACGACGAGTTGCGAAGGGCGATCCGGACGTTGCGGGAGCGCGCCGACTACGCCCGCGGTCACGACGACGCGGCAGCAGCGGACGAGATCGAACGCACGATCCGCGAGTACCAGGACGAGATGGGGACCCGACTGTAGATCGGACCCCGCACCGGCGGCAGCAACCGCCGAGGGTGACCCCTGCGCCGGTCGCCCGCACGTACACTCCGATGCGGATCGTGCGGACCGGCATTGGGGGCAGTGATGAAGGAGCTCGGCGGTAAGAAGTGCCTGATCACGGGCGCGGGGAGCGGAATCGGTCGGGCGACCGCCCTGGCGTGCGCGGCCGAGGGTGCGCACCTGCTGCTCACCGACATCAACGAGGTCGGGCTGGCCGAGACCGTCGCTCTCGTCACCGGCGCCGGCGGCGTCGTGACGGAGTCGCGGGCCCTCGACGTCGCGGACTACGAGGCCGTCACCGCGTGGGCGACGCAGGTCGGTGGCGAGCATGGCGCGCTCGACATCGTGATGAACGTGGCCGGGATCTCGGCATGGGGGACCGTGGAGAACCTTGAGCACCGGCATTGGAAGTCGATGGTCGACGTCAACCTGATGGGCCCGATCCACATCATCGAGAACTTCGTGCCGCCGATGGTGCGCGCGGGGCGCGGCGGTCACCTGGTGAACGTGTCGTCGGCGGCCGGGCTGCTGGCCCTGCCGTGGCACGCCGCCTACAGCGCAAGCAAGTTCGGGCTGCGAGGCGTCTCGGAGGTGTTGCGGTTCGACCTGAAGCAGCACGGGATCGGGGTCTCGCTCGTCGTGCCGGGGGCGGTTCGGACGCCGCTGGTGGGGACGGTCGAGATCGCGGGCGTGGACCGGGACGATCCGCGGGTCCGCAAGGCGGTGCACCGCTTCGAGCGGCGGGCGGTCACGCCCGAGCACGTCGGGGCGTGCATCGTGCGGGGCGTCAAGCGCGGGCGGTTCCTCGTCTACACCTCCGCCGACGTCCGGTTCGGGTACTGGTGGGCACGGAAGTTCGCGCCGCCCTACGAGTTCGTGATGCAGCAGGCCAACAACCAGTTCGGCAAGTTCCTGCGATAGCGCCGGCAGCGCAGGGCCCCGACCGGGCAGCGCGGAGCAGATCAGGACGCCCGTCCAGTCAGTTCGGTGAAACCGGCGATGCGGGTGACCGAATCGTGATCTACTGCTCCCCGATTTCGGCGCTGGACACCCCACAGCGAGGGGGTGGGCGCCGGGACCCACCACTTCTCGGGGGGCTGGTCGGTCCTCCCTCAGGTTCGGAAGGAATGGCATGTCGGGGATGTCTGGACGCCGCATGATCGCGGCGGCGAGCGCGTTGGGCGTGGCCGCCGGATTCGCGGTCGCATTGGGAACGGGGGTCGCGAACGCCGACCCCGCAACGGTGTCGTGGACGGACGGCGGTGCGAGCTTCACCCGCACGCTGAGCAACCCGACGCCCGCCGAGGGTGAGGTCGTCACGGCCACCACCACCGTCACCGCGGCGGGCAACACGATCAACTGGCTTGAGGATGTCCGCCCGACCTGCATGAACTACAAGCAGGACTCGGTCAAGGTCAACGGCCTCCCGGTTCCCGTCGCCGCCGTCGGCGCGGGCACCGTCAAGGTCCAGGGGTCCTGGGACGCGACCACCGAGCAGAAGTTCGAGTTCCAGTACACCGTCACCGCCAACTGCACCCGCGAGGCCGCGCAGAACAGCGGCGTCTCCTACGGTGGAAGCGCGGCATCGGGTGCCTACACCACCCAGGGTCCCGGGATCACCGTCACCAAGAACGCCACCACCACCACGCTGCAGCCGGTCGGTGCGCTCAAGGGCGGTGTCCAGTCGACGCTCACCGCGAAGGTCACCGGCGGTCGCGCCAACGACGTGGTCAAGTTCTACAAGGGCGCCGACGAGATCGGCACCGGCATGCTCGCCGCGGACGGCGTCGCGACCTACGCGTGGACCCCGTCCAACAATGACGCGGGCACCTTCGACATCACCGCGAAGTTCCTTGGCACCGGCTTCGCGCTCGAGTCGGTCTCCGCGGCGCAGAACGTCACCATCGAGGCGGGCGACCAGGTCACCCGGACCACAGTGATCGTCCCCGCAACATCGCTGGTCAACACCGATGTCGTGCTTGAGGCGCAGGTCGAGCCCTTCCCGGGTGCGGGCACGGTGACGTTCAAGAACGGGATGACCGTGCTCGGCACCGTCGACGTCGACGCCAACGGCAAGGCCAGCCTGGTGCAGAACTTCACCGTCAGCGGCGCCAAGACGATCACCGCGGTCTTCTCCGGCGCCCCCGGATTCGCGGCGTCGACGTCCGCCGCCCAGACCATCCAGGTCGGCGTGCCCGGCGGCGCCGACGTCGCGACCACGCTGACGCTCGACATCCCGGCGCAGGCGCAGGCGGGTCGCTACATCTTCATGCGCGCGAACGTGGCGCCGAAGGCGAGCGGGGGCACCGTGCAGTACTTCAGTGGGCAGGAGCCGCTCGGCAACCCGGTCAACGTCAACGACGGTCTCGCCCAGCAGAGCTACCTGTTCAGCGAGGTCGGCGTGTTCGACATCCGCGCCGTGTACAGCGGAGCCCCCGGCTTCCTGCCGTCCGAGAGCACCACGACCATCACCGTGACCGACGAGCCGCTGCCCAACACCGGTGGTGGCAGCTCCGACCTGATGGGCATGTTCGCGTCGTAGCATTCCCGGCCCGAACGAACGACACCCCGCCCCGGCAGTGCCGGGGCGGGGTGTTCGTCGTTCAGGCGGTGACGCGGGTGGATCCGTCGAACGTCAGTGCCCCGCTGTGCATCTCGTAGACGGCGTCGACCAGGTCCAGCGGTCCGAGGTCGTGGGTGACCATCACGACCGCGACATTCCGCTCCCTGGCTACCGAACCGAGCAGGGCGACGATCTCCCGGCTGCGCGGCTCGTCGAGCGCGGACGTCGGCTCGTCCACCAGCAGCACCGACGGATCGTTCATCAGGCTGCGGGCGATCGCCACCCGCTGACGCTGCCCGCCGGACAGCTGGTGCGGGCGCCGGTCGAGGTGCCCGCCGAGGCCAAGGGTGGTGAGCAGATCCCTCGCCCGGTCCCGCTGATCCCGGACCCGGCCGCCGGATAGGTGCGTCATCAGCAGCAACTGCTCGGTTGCGGTCAGCGAGGCCATCAGATTGGACTGCTGGAACACGAAGCCGAGTCGCTCGCGCCGCAGCGTGGTGCGCTGGGCCCGGCTCAGTCCGGTGAGATCGGCGCCGTCGAGGCGGACGGTGCCGGAGTCGGGGGTGGTCAGCAGGCCGGCGACCGCGAGGAGGCTGGACTTGCCCGACCCGGACGGCCCGGTCACGGCGGCGAACTCGCCGCGGTCGACGACGCAGGTGACGTCGTCGAGGGCGCGCAGCCGGGTGTCGCCGTCGGGGTAGGTCAGCACGATGTCGCGAAGCTCGATGCTCATGGGAAGGTCCTTCCTGGTCAGCGGGCCGCGGCGAGCGCGGTCCTCGGGTCGATCGAGGCGATGCGGGTCACCGCGGCGGCGGCGCCGAGCATGCCGAGGGCGATCAGTGCGACGAACGGCAGCAGCACGCCGCCGACGGTGAGGGTGAACGGGACGGCCTGTGCGGCAATCGTTCCCAGCCCGACGGCGGCCAGCGTCCCGAGCCCGGTGCCGAGCACCAGCAGCACCAGCCCCTGCCCGAGCGCATCCCGCAGCAGGTATCCGGTGGACGCGCCGACCGCCTTGAGCACCGCCAGGTCCGGGCCACGCTGGATGGTCCACACCGTGAAGAAGGCCCCGACCACCAGTGCGCTGACCACCAGCAGCATGCCCTGCATCAACAGCAGTGATCCCCGCTCGGAGCTGTACCCGCCGATGGCGTTCACCGCGTCGTCCACGTCGGTGATCGCGGTGCCGGTCGCGGCGCCCGCCGCGGTGGCGTCGAAGTCGGGGGAGGTGCGCAGCGCGACGACGGTGCCGTCGCTGCCCGCCGCGGTCGGCAGCGCCAGCCAGTCCGCGCGGTCGAACCACACCACCGGCTGGTGGTTGTAGAACGAGTCGTCGACGAGAGCGGCAACCGTCACGGTTCGGCCGCCCGCGTCGACCCGCTGCCCGACCGCCCAGCCGTTGTCCTCGGCCAGCTCGGTGTCCACCGCGACCTCCCCTGCGGCGAGCGGCACCGGGGCGGCGAACGAGGCGCCGTCCACGCCGAACGCGCTCGCGCCGACGTCCCGCCCGTCCACCGTCAACCGCACCGGTGCGATACCGATCAGCGCGGCCTCCTCCACCCCGGCACGCGCCGCGAGCGCGTCCCGCTGGGCGCCGTCCACCCGGGATTCGGAGAACGACAGGTCTTGGCCCTGCGCGGGCACCCCGAACGCGAACCGGTCCGCCCCGATGCCCCGGACCGCCGCGATCGACTGGTTGCCCAGCCCGGCCGTCAGACCCGACAGCATCACCACCATCAGCGCGATCAGGAACAGGACCACACTCATCAGAGTGAAGCGGCCCTTGGCGAAACGGAGATCACGAATACCGATGAACATGACATCCAGCCTCGCCCGGGAACGGGTGCGCTCGCATCGCGCGACGGTTGGGTGTGGTGGTCAATCGAAAGTTGGAATGACTGCGCCGCGGCAGGTCGACGGCCGCCGGCGGTGTTAGCGTGGACGAAATGCAGCTCCCTCACGACCGCGGCCCGATGCCGGTGTTGCGGGTGATGACCCTCGGCGCCCACGTGCTGTTCGTGCTGCTGCTCGCGGTCGGCGTGGCCCGCGCCCTGACCGGTGACGCGAACCCCGCCGCTGCGGTCGCCCTCGCCGCGCTCCTATTCGGCTGGTACCTCGCAGGCGTCTGGTTCGCGGGGCGGTCCGCCGCCACCGGCCGCCCCGGATACGGTCGGCTGTGGCTCGGCGTCCTCGTCCTCGGCTGGCTGGGACTCTCCGCGCTCGACGGCAACTTCGTCTGGGTGGCGTTTCCGCTGTTCTTCCTGTGCTTCCACCTGCTGTCCACCGCGGCGGCGCTGGCGTCCACGGTCGCGATCACCGCCGTCGCGGTCGCCGCGACGCTGTGGCACGGCACCTCGAACACGGTCGCCTCGATCCTCGGGCCGGTCTTCGGTGCCGCGGCCGCCGCCGGGATGGCGGTGGTCTACCAGCAGCTCGTCCAAGACGCCCAGCAGCGCCGCCGACTCTACGACGAACTCGCCCGCTCCCATCACGAATTACTCAGCGCCCAAGACGAACTCGCCCTGGTGCAGCGGGAAGCCGGGGCGGTCGCCGAGCGTGAGCGGCTGGCCCGCGACATCCACGACACCCTCGCCCAGGGATTCTCGTCGATCGTGCTGCTGGCCAGGGCCGGGGAACGGGCGTCCGATCCGGTCGCGGCGCTCGCCCGAATCGCCGACACCGCGCAGGACAACCTCGCCGAGGCGCGCCGGGTGGTGGGGGCGCTGACGCCGTCCGCCCTCGAGGACGCCTCGCTGGCCTCCGCGCTCGGCAGGCTCGTCGGCCAACTGCGCGACCACACCGGAATCGACGCGGGCCTCGTCGTCGACGGAGAACAGGCAGGACTGCCGATGGAATACGACGTCGCGCTGCTGCGCGTTGCGCAGAGCGCGCTGGCCAACGTCCGGTTGCACTCCCGGGCACAGCAGGTGCGGGTGACCATCGCCTACACCCCCGACGAGGTGCGTCTCGACATCGTCGACGATGGGGTCGGGTTCGACCCGGACGCGGCGCCAGCGCCGACCTCGTTCGGCCTGCGCGCGATGCGGGAACGACTCGACTCGCTCGGCGGATCACTCGTCGTCGAGTCCGCCGTCGGGGACGGAACGGCCCTTGCCGCGACGCTTCCGGTGCCATCATGACCCTGAGAATCGTGCTGGTCGACGACCACCCGGTCGTCCGGGCGGGGCTGCGTGCCCTGATCGGATCGCACGACGGGCTCGACGTCGTCGGGGAGGCGTCCTCGGGGGAGGACGCGCTCGACCTGGTCCGCGCGCAGCGACCCGACGTCGTGCTGATGGACCTGCGGCTCGGCGAGGGCATGGACGGCGCGCAGGCGACCGCGGCGATCGTCGCGGAACCGGGTCCGCCGCGTGTCGTGGTGCTCACCACCTACGACACCGACACCGACATCCTGCGGGCCGTGGAGGCAGGCGCGTCGGGCTACCTGCTCAAGGACAGCGACCCGCAGGTGCTCGTCGATGCGATCCGGTCCGCGGCACGCGGCGACACCGTCCTCAACCCCGCTGTGGCACAACGGCTCTACCGGAGGATTCGCGACCCGCGGGTGGACCTGAGCAGTCGGGAGACGGAGATCCTCGCCCTCGTCGCCAGGGGCCTCTCCAACCGGGCCATCGCCAAGGACCTGTTCGTCACCGAGGCCACCGTGAAATCGCATCTGGTGCACGTCTTCTCGAAACTGGAAGTGGACAGCCGCACCGCGGCCGTCGCGGTGGCGAGGGAACGTGGGCTGATCAGCTGAGCCCCCGCCGCGCTACGCCCTGCGCGGCTTGCCGCGGTATGCCCTGCGCGGCCCGCCGCGGTCGGTACTACTGTCGGATCATGAACGAGAGCCAGCCCCCGCGGGTCGATTCGGAGGTGGGGCGGCTGCGCACCGTGCTGCTTCACCGGCCGGGAGACGAGCTCAAACGGCTGACACCGCGCAACAGCGACCAGCTTCTCTTTGACGGGCTGCCATGGGTGGACCGGGCCAAGGACGAGCACGACGCGTTCGCCGACCTGCTGCGCTCGCGTGGGGTGGACGTGTTGCTGCTCTCGGAGGTGTTGACCGAGACGCTGACCGTCAGTGGCGCCGCACGCATCCAGGGCATCGCGGCGGCAGTCGACCCGAGACGACTCGGACACACACTGGCGCAGGAGCTTTCGGGGTACCTGCGGACCGTCGCGCCGGACACCCTCGCGACGGTGCTGACCGCGGGGATGACCTTCGACGAGTTGCCGATCGGTCCGGGCGGGCCGTCGCTGGTGCGGCGGATGCATCACGGCGGCGACTTCGTCATCGAGCCGCTGCCGAACCTGCTGTTCACCCGCGACTCGTCGTTCTGGATCGGGGACCGGGTCGCGATCACCTCGCTGGCCCTCCCCGCCCGGGTGCGGGAGGCGTCGCTGACCGACCTGATCTACGCACACCATCCGCGGTTCCTGGGGGTGCGCCGCGCCTACGAGTCGCACACCGCGCCCGTCGAGGGCGGTGACGTGCTGCTGCTCGCTCCGGGGGTGGTCGCGGTCGGGGTGGGGGAGCGGACCACCCCGGCAGGCGCGGAAGCACTGGCGCGCAGCGTCTTCGAGGATGGGCTCGCGCACACGGTCCTGGTGGTGCCGATCGAGCAGCGGCGCGCGTCGATGCACCTCGACACGGTGTGCACGATGGTCGACGTCGACGCCGTCGTGATGTATCCGGCGGTCGCGCACACCCTCTCCGCGTTCACCCTGCGCAGTGAGGAGACCGGGGTGTCCATTCGAGGTGCGGAACCGTTCCTGGACGCCGCCGCCGCCGCGATGGGCATCGACAAGCTCCGCGTGATCGACACCGGCCTCGACCACGTCACCGCCGAACGGGAGCAGTGGGACGACGGGAACAACACGCTCGCGCTCGCGCCGGGCGTCGTCGTCGCCTACGAGCGCAACGTGGAGACGAACGCGCGGCTCGAGGCGTCGGGCATCGAGGTCCTGCGCATCGCAGGCTCCGAACTCGGGTCCGGCCGCGGCGGACCCCGGTGCATGTCCTGCCCGATCAGCCGCGACTAGCCTCGATGTTTCGTCTGCTCACCAGGTGAGCAGACGAAACATCGAGGCTAGAGGATGGTGGTGACCTTCTCGACCGGCCGGGCGAGGACCGTCCCGCGGTCGGTGACGACCAGGGGTCGCTCGATCAGGATCGGATTTTCCACCATCGCGTCGAGCAGTTCGTCCTCGCTCGCGTCGGCCAGTCCGAGGTCCTTGTAGATGGCCTCCTTCCTCCGGATCGCCTCGCTCGGCTTGAGGCCCGCGTCGTCGAGGATCTTGCGCAGCCCGTCCCGGGACGGCGGCGTCTCCAGGTACTTGACGACGGTCGGCGTGATGCCCGCCTCCTCGATCAGCGCGAGCACCTTGCGGGAGGTGCTGCAGCGCTGGTTGTGGTAGATCGTCGCGGTGTGCGCCGGAGTGCTGCCTGCGGAAGTCGTTGCCATGCCCCATAGTGTGCCCGCATCACCGAAATCGCGGACGGCGGCGGCCCGGGTGGGGTTCCATGACCCGATGGACTCCGCGTACCTGCACCTCTGGATCGAGGCCACCGACCTGCTGACCCGGTACGCCCGCGCCGTCGACGCCAGGGACTGGGACCTGTACCGCACGGTGTTCGTCGCGGATGCCCGGATCGACTACAGCACCTCGGGCGGGCCTGCCGGCGATCGGGAGGCGGTGATCGAGCAACTCGAGCCGATGCTCGCGCTGTTCACCCGCACCCAGCACTACGTCACCAACATGGATATTCGCGGCTTCGACCCGGATGGTGGCACGGCGTCGGTCAGCGCGATGTTCTACAACCCGCTGATCGTTGCGCCGGGCAAGCAGTTCTTCTGCGGCGGCTGGTACCACCACGAGTTGGTGCGCACGCCGGACGGCTGGCGCAGCGTCCGGCTCGTGGAGGAGGCGGCGTGGTTCGATCGCGCCGAGGAGGCGTTCTCCGGGTAGCCCGCGCGGGCGGCGTCCACGGGCTAGCCTCGCGAGATGCGCATCGACATCGATCCGGCTGCGGCGACCGCCCCGTTCGAACAGGTGAAGTTGCAGATCCTCGAGCAGGTGCGGGACGGCGGGCTGATCGCGGGCACGAAGCTGCCGACGGTGCGGGCGCTGGCGGAGCAGTTGGGGCTGGCCGCGAACACGGTCGCCAAGGCGTATCGGGAACTCGAGGCGATGGGTGCGATCGAGACCCGCGGGCGGCTCGGGTCGTTCGTCGCGGCGACCGGCGACGCGTCGCGGGGTGTCGCGGCCCGCGCGGCAACCGAGTACGTGGCAACCGTCCGGAGCCTCGGGTTGTCCGACGGCGTTGCCCGATCCCTGGTTGAGGCCGCGATCCGCGGCGCGTGAGGGCCTACGCTCGGAGGAGGGCGCGCCAACGGAGGTGGCCATGGTCTACCGCGTCGTCGAGGTGCTCGCGATGGTCGGACACTTCGCGTTCCTCGGGTATCTGGTGTTCGGGGGCTTCCTGGCGTGGCGCTGGCCGCGGACGATCGCGGTGCACGGGGCCGCCGTGGTGTGGGGCGCCGGGTCCGTGCTGGTCGGGTACGACTGTCCGCTGACCGCGGTGCAGAACTGGGCGCGGGTTGCGGCGGGCGGGTCGCCGTTGCCGTCGTCCGGCTTCATCGCGCACTACATCACCGGTGTGCTCTACCCGGTCGACGCCGAGAACCTGGTTCGGCTGCTCGTCGTCGCTGTGGTGCTGCTCTCGTGGATCGGGTATCCGCGTCAGGCCCGAGCATCGGCCCACCGCCACCCCCGGATGGTTGACGCTTCAACCTAAGCGTGTCACAGTGAATGAGTTCCCGAGGCGGGAACCCGCGCCGCACACCGAAAAGGACCGCGACATGAAATCCAGCGCACTCCGCGACATTGCCCTGCTCATCGCCCGCGTCGGCATCGGCGTGATCTTCGTCGCCCACGGCTGGCAGAAGTTCTTCACCTATGGGATCAGCGGGGTGCAGTCGTCGTTCGAGCAGATGGGGGCGCCGGTGCACAACGTGTCCGCGGTCATCGCCGCGACGGTCGAACTCGTCGGCGGGTTCGCCCTGATCGCCGGAATCGCCACCCCGATCGCCGGCCTCCTGCTGTTCCTCGACATGGTCGGCGCGTTCTTCATCGCGCACGTCGACAAGGGCATCTTCGTGTCCGAGGGTGGCTACGAACTGGTCCTCGCGCTCGGCGTCGCCTCGCTGCTGATCGCCGCAACCGGAGCGGGCCGGTTCAGCGTCGACGCCCTGATCGGGGGACGCGGAGGCGCACGGACCGTCACCGCGTAGCGCGCCGGGGACGCGCCGCCCGTCGCCGAAGTTTGCTTTTGCCCGGCAGGGCACGCAACGTTAGGGCATGGTGGGGAGAACCGAACTGTTCGAGGATGACGCCTCCGAGCGCCCGGCCGCTGGCCCGCCCGCCGCGTCGGGCGGCGGGGCGCCGCGCACCGACCGCGTCGTGTTCGGTGTCGCCGCTGCCGCCGCCGCCGTCATCCTGATCTGGGGACTCGTCGACCCCGATGGGCTCGCCTCGGTCACCGGGACGGTCCTCGACTGGCTGGTCACGAACATCGGATGGCTGTTCATCCTCGCCGCGAGCGGGTTCGTGCTGTTCGCCCTGTGGCTCGCGATCAGCAGATACGGCCGGATCCCGCTCGGCAAGGACGGCGAGAAGCCCGAGTTCAGCACCGTCAGCTGGATCGCGATGATGTTCAGCGCGGGGATGGGCATCGGGCTGATGTTCTTCGGCGTCGCCGAGCCGCTCGCGCACTTCGTCACGCCCCCACCCGGCACCGAGGGGCAGAGCCGGGTCGGAACGGCGATGGCGACCACGATGTTCCACTGGAGCCTGCACCCGTGGTCGACCTACGCGGTCGTCGGCCTCGCCCTCGCATACGGCACCTATCGGCGCGGCCGCAAGCAGCTGTTCAGCTCGGCCTTTGTCGCGCTCCTCGGCCGCCGCGCGGAGGGGCCGATCGGCAAGGTCATCGACATCCTCGCCATCTTCGCGACGATGTTCGGCACCGCCGCGTCCCTCGGTCTTGGGGCACTGCAGATCGGCTCGGGTCTCGAGGTGGTCGGCTGGTTGGAGAAGGCGGGGGTGCTGCTGCTGGTCTCGATCGTCGCGATCCTGACGCTGGCGTTCGTCGCGTCCGCCGTGTCCGGGGTGTCGCGCGGAATCCAATGGCTGTCGAACACCAACATGGTGCTGGCCCTCGCCCTTGCCGTGTTCGTCTTCGTCCTCGGGCCGACCGTGCTGATCCTGAACCTGATCCCCACCACGATCGGCGCCTACGCGAGCCAGCTCGCCGAGATGTCCGCCCGCACCGCGGCGTCGAGCAACCCCGCCACCGCCGAATGGCTCTCGTCGTGGACGATCTTCTACTGGGCGTGGTGGATCTCCTGGACCCCGTTCGTCGGGATGTTCCTGGCCCGGATCAGCCGCGGCCGCACGATCCGGGAGTTCGTCGTCGGTGTGATCGTGGTCCCCAGCGTCGTCAGCCTGCTGTGGTTCAGCGTGATGGGCGGTGCCGGGATCGGTGAGCAGCGCGACGGCATCGAGCTCGCGACCCGCGGCACGTCCGAGTCGCAGCTGTTCGGGATGCTCGAACACCTGCCCCTGTTCGGGGTGTCGACGGTGCTGGTGATGATCCTGGTCGCGATCTTCTTCGTCTCCGGAGCGGACGCCGCCTCGATGGTGATGGGGACCCTCTCACAGCGCGGGAACCTGGCACCGAGCCGCTGGGTGGTGGTGTTCTGGGGCATGCTCACCGGCGGTGTCGCGGCGTTGATGCTCTGGACCGGTGGCGAGGACGCCCTCGACGGCCTGCAGACCATGACGATCATCGCGGCCGCCCCGTTCGTGGTCGTGATGATCGGGCTGTGCGTGTCGCTGTACCGGGACCTGCGGCACGACCCGATGATCCTGCGGCCGCATCAGCGGCGGAAGCTGCCCCTGCACGGCCAGCTGCCGCACCGGCACCGCCGGGCCGGCGACACCGGGTCGGCGACACCCCGCTGACGGGTCAGCGCCAGCTCGGCAGCCACAGCTGCTGCTGCCACGTCTCCGGGGTGATCGGCAGGGCAGTCAGGATCGGCCAGAGCCAGACGAAGTTCGCCACCACCAGCCCCAGGTACAGGGCCACCGCGAGCAGGCCGACGCCGCGCCGTTCGGCCGCCTCCCGCGCGGACCCGATCACCTCGCCGCACACCAACGCCAGACCCATCACCAGGAACGGCGCCAGCGCGACCGCGTAGAAGAAGTACATCTGCCGGTCCATCGTCACGAACCAGGGCAGCAGCCCGGCGCCGTAGCCGACGAGGACCGCCGCGTACCGCCAGTCCCGTCCGACCACCGTGCGCCACAGCGCCCACCCGAGCATCGGCAGCGCCAGCCACCACATCGCTGGCGTGCCGATCAGCATCACCGCCTTAACGCAGCTCTCCGCGCCGCAGCCGGACACCTGGTCGCCCTCGGCGAAGTAGTACAGCATCGGCCGCAGGCCCATCGGCCACGTCCACGGCTTCGACTCCCACGGGTGGTGGTTGCCTGCGGAGTTCGTCAGGCCGGAATGGAACTCGAGCACGTTGCCGCTGTAGTACCACAGCGACCGCAGCGCGGAGGGCACGAAGGAGAAGGTGCCGCCGTACCCGAGCTGGTCGCCGACCGCATGCCGGTCCACCCCCGTCTCGGACGTGAACCACGCCCAGTAGGACGCCAGGTACACCCCGATCGGCACGAGGACCAGTGCATACAGGCCGGGCCCGATGTCGCGCACCGCGGCGCCAACCCACGGTCGCCGCACCCCGTGGTAGCGCCGGGCCGCGACGTCAAACGCCACGCACATCAGCCCGAAGAACGCGATGAAGTAGATCCCGGACCACTTCGTTCCGCACGCCAGACCGAGCAGGACGCCCGCCCCGAACCGCCACCACCGCACCCCGAGCCGCGGGCCGAACTCGGAGTGCGCGATCCGGCCCTCCGCGAATACCACCGCCATCCGGCCCCGCACCTGGTCGCGGTCGACGATCAGGCACCCGAACGCGGCGACGACGAACACCGCCATGAAGATGTCGAGCATCCCGATCCGGGACGAGACGAACGTGACACCGTCCGCGATCAGCAGGATGCCCGCGATCGCGCCGACCAGCGTGGACCGCGTCATCCGCCGCACGATGCGGATCACCAGCAGGACCAGCACGGTGCCAGCGACCGCCGCGGCGAAGCGCCAGCCCCAGCCGTTGTAGCCGAAGATCGCCTCGCCGAGCGCGATCAGCTGCTTCCCGACCGGGGGGTGCACCACCAGCCCGTAGCCGGGGTTGTCCTCCAGTCCGCCGCCGGTGAGCGCCTGCCAGCCCTGCGGCGCGTAGTGCTTCTCGTCGAAGACCGGGGTCCCCGCATCCGTCGGATAGCCGAGCATCGTGAAGCGGGTGATCGCGGCGACCGCGGTCAGGAACAGGGTGACCACCCAGCCGCGCAGCCGGTCGGTCGGACCCGGATCGGGGACGGGCGCCGCGGGACCCGGGCCGACCAGGACGGGGTGGTCGACGCGGGGCGTCGAACGCGCGTCGGTCAACTGGGTCACCGGACGATCGTAGGCTGTCGGGCATGAACGGTTGTCTGGTCCTCGCTGCCACGCCGATGGGAGAGGTGCGTGACGCCTCGGAGCGGCTGCGCGACGCCCTCGCGACCGCGGATGTGGTCGCCGCCGAGGACACCCGCCGCACCCGGCACCTCGCGTCGGCGTTGGGGGTGACGATCACCGGGAAGGTCGTCAGCTTCTACGACCAGGTGGAGACGACCCGACTGCCCGCGCTCGTCGAGGACGTCGCGGCGGGGCGGACGGTGCTGCTGGTCACCGACGCGGGCATGCCGTCGGTCAGCGACCCCGGCTACCGGCTCGTTGCGGCGTGCGTGGCGCGGGACCTGCCGGTCACCTGCCTGCCCGGCCCGTCCGCGGTGACGACCGCGCTGGCGTTGTCGGGGCTGCCGGTCGAGCGGTTCTGTTTCGACGGGTTCCCGCCGAGGAAGCAGGGGCCGCGCCGGTCCTGGCTGGAGACCCTGCGCGCCGAATCCCGGGCCTGCGTGTTCTTCGAGGCGCCGCACCGGCTCGCGGACTGCCTCGCCGACGCCGTCGAGGTGCTCGGTGGGCAGCGTCGGGCCGCGGTGTGCCGGGAACTGACGAAGACCTACGAGGAGGTGCGCCGCGGCACCCTCGCCGAGCTCGCGGCGTGGGCGGTCGAGGGAGCGCGGGGGGAGATCACGGTCGTGCTGGAGGGGGCAACCCCGGTCGCGGCCCGGCCGGAGGATCTCGTCGGCGACGTCGAGCGGCTCGTCGCGGATGGTGCGCGACTGAAGGACGCATGCGCGGTGGTCGCCACGAACGGTGTGTCGAAGCGGGAGATCTACGAGGCGGTGCTCGCTGCGCGCAAGGACTGACGCGGCCGGTCGGGCGTCGGCGCTCAGCTCGGCATGCCCGCGAGCACCACGATCAGCCCCACCGATGCGGCGATGACGAGCGCGGCCGCCAGTGTCGGCGGGACCATCGCGGCGATCTTGACGGCGATTCGGCTCATGGTCGACTCCTAGGGTTCTGCGTGTTCGGCGTGCCCAGGTGCAGCGTGCCCGGCGGGAACTACCCCTCGAGAATCGTCAGTCCCCGCCGGTGCCGCTACGTGGTGCAGGACCCCACCTGCACCGGACACCACTGTGCCGCCCCGACCGCACCCGACCAATTGGTCTGCCCGAGGATTCCGGTATTCTCCCTGTTCACACGCTATGAGGAACTATTCCGCAGCGGATTTTCCGCGGGTGGGAACCGGAAGGTGGACGGACCGGATGTCGGAAGGGCCCGATGCCAGGCTGCATTTTGCCGACCAGTTGCGGCTGCTGTTCGCGACCGCTGGCGGACCGCCGCTCAAGACCGTCGTCTCGGAGGCGGGTGCGCTCGGTCGGGCCATCGGCGCGGACAAGCAGGTGTCGATCCAACGGCTGAGCGACTGGCGCTCCGGCAAACGGGTGCCCGCGAGTTTCGACGCGGTGCGACCGGTCCTCGTCGTCCTGATCCGGACCGCGCAGTCGATGCACGGCAACCCCCCGACCCCCGGCCTGTACTCCCTCAAACAGTGGCAGTCGTGGTGGCAGGGCGCCCGCGACGGCGGCGCCGCGACCCGCAACCGGGCCGAGTCGGACCGGGCCGACGCCACGCCACCGCTGGCCGGGGTGCGCCCGTATCGCGGTCTCGAGCCCTATCGGGCGGAGGATGCCCGGCTGTTCTTCGGCCGGACCGAGAGCCTGCAGCGGCTGATCGACGTGGTGACCGCCGCCCAGGGGCGGGGCATGACGATCGTCACCGGCGCGTCCGGGGTCGGGAAGTCCTCCCTCGTGCAGGCCGGCCTCATTCCCGCGCTGCTCGGCGAAGCGTCGGGGAGCCCCGATGACGGCACCGCCGCGGGCGTCGCGATCGTCCTCACCCCGGGACCCGACCCGCTCGGGGCGCTCACCGCCGCGGTGCCCGAGCTCGGTGCCCTGCCGCCCGCCGCGGACGCGGCCGCGGTCCGGCTCGCGATGCGGTCCGCCGCGGACCGGCTTGGGGGCGCCCAGCTGGTGATCGTCGTCGACCAGATCGAGGAACTGTTCACCCAGTGCCGCGACCCCCGGGCCAGGGATCCGTTTCTGCGGCTGCTGGACCTGGCCGCGTTCTCGCTCGGCCCCGACGAGACGGCCGACGCGGCCCCCCTGATCATCGCGACGATGCGGTCCGACTTCTACGCGCGGGCACTGACCCATCCGGTGCTCGCGGACGCGCTCGAACGCCGCAGCCGGGCGGTGTCGCCGCTGTCGCGGGCCGACATGGTGGAGGTCATCACCCGGCCTGCGCAGCTGATCGGGCTGAAGCTCGAGGCCGGGCTGGTGGACCTGATTCTGCACGACCTCGGGGTGCTGACGTCCACCGACGGCGGTGGCACCGTGCTGCCGCTGCTCTCGCACCTGCTCGATTCGATGTGGGAGCGGCGGCGCGGCGGACAGCTCACCGTCGCCGCGTACCGGGCGACGGGCGGGGTCCGCGGGTCGGTCGCGGCCACCGCGGAACGCACCTGGGAGGGCCTCGACGAGCGCGAACGCCTGCTGGCCAGGGCGATCATGGTGCACCTGGTGTACGTGACGCAGACCGGGGCCGACGTCAAGATCCGGCGGACGCTGCCGCAGCTGCTTGCGTTCGCAGGCGGGGCCGCGGACCCGGCCAGGCAGGTCGTGGACCGGTTCATCGGGGCCCGGGTGCTCGTCGCGGACGCGGACAGCGTCGAACTGATCCACGACGCGGTGATCGATGCCTGGCCGCGGCTCAAGACCTGGATCCAGGAGGACCGGTCGTACTCGGCGGTGCGCCAGCAGATCGAGGAGGACGCCTCCCGGTGGGAGGAGTCCGATCGCGACAGCAGCCTCCTCTACCAGCGGGGCAGGCTGGACATCGTCCGCGAATACGATGCGCCGCGGATCGCGGCGGAAGGCTATCCGGACCCCGGTCGTGACGGTGACCGGGTCCCCGCCACCCTGACCCCGGTCGCCACCGAGTTCCTGTCCACGTCGACGCGGAACGTGCGGCGCAGCACCTGGATCGCGCGGACGGTGATGGCTGCGCTGGTGCTGTCGACGGTGGTGGCCCTTGTCGCGGTGTCGATGGCGTGGTCGGCGAAGAACCGCGCCGAGTCGGAGCGCAGCGCGGCCCAGTTCCGTCAGGTGGTGGCCCTGGCAGACTCGCTGCGCAGCACCGACCCGACCACCGCGGCGCGGCTCTCGCTCGCCGCCTGGCAGATGCGCCCGGGCAGCGACACCGCCTACTCGCGGCTGATCGCGAGCGAATCGACGCCGATCGGGCGGGCGCTCGACGGTCACACCGGGCCCGTGTACGGCGTCGCGATCTCCCCGGACGGGTCGATGATGGCGTCCGCCAGCGACGACCGGACGGTGCGGCTGTGGGACATGCGGGACCCCGCGGCCCCGCACCCCGTCGGCGTGCTGCTGACCGGATCCGAGAAGTACATCGCGTCGGTGTCCTTCGCGCCGACGGGGCGGGTGCTGGCCGCGGGCGCCGGGGACGGCACCGTGTCCGCGTGGGATGTCACCGACCCGGCCGCACCCCGACCGCTCCTCGAGGGGGCGCGCGCCGGGACGAAGGCGGTGCACAACATCCGGTTCAGCCCGGACGGGCGCACCCTGGCTGCACCCAACGACGACGGCACCGTCACCCTGTTCGATACCTCGACCGTGCTGACCTCGCCGCCCGCGCCGGGACCGTATCCGGCGACGACGCTGGCCGCCCACCCGGCGGGCGTGCGGACCATCGCGTTCCGCGCGGACTCGGCGGTGATGGCGACGTCCAGCGACGACCGCAGCGTCAGGTTGTGGGACATGAGCAACCGGTCGGCGCCGACGCCGCTGCCGCCGGTGCAGGCGGACTTCGGGGACGTGGTGCATTCGGTGGCGTTCGCGCCGGACGGGCGCACCCTCGCCGCCAGCAGCGACGACGGGGTCATCCGGTTGTTCGACACCACCGACGTGCGCGCCGTCCGGGAGGTCGGTGCCCCGGTGCATGCGCACACCGGGGCGATCTGGACGATCGCCTTCGCCGCGGACGGTGCGACGCTGGTCAGCGCGTCCTGGGACGGGACCGTCAAGCGGTGGGCGGTCGCGACCGGTCGCGGCACGATGAGCGAGGTGAAGCCGGCCCTGACCGGCAACGGGGGCGGGGTGCCCGCGCTGGCGGTGTCGCCGGATGGGTCGACCGTCGTGACCGGCGGGCAGGACTCGAACCTGCGGGTGTGGACACTGCCCCGCTCCGCGCTGTCGGTGTCGGAGGCGGCGTTGACGCTGCCGTCGATCAGCAGGGATGGGTCGCTGATGGCGACCGGCGGCTACGACTCGGTGGTCCGGATGTGGCGGGTCGACGGGGACGGTCGTGCCGGGGTGGTCGGGTCGGTGCACCTGCCGCGGCCGTTCGGCGGGGCCCACATGGTTGCACTGTCGCCGGACGGGACGCTGATGGCGACCGCGCCGACGACCGGCGGTCAGGTGCAGGTCTGGGACGTCGCCGACCCCGCCCGGCCCCGCCCGCTCGGCGAACCGATCACGATCCGGACGAGGTTCACCTGGGAGTTGGCGTTCAGCCCGGACAACCGGACGCTGGCCACCGGCGACGACGACACCAGCGTGCAGCTGTGGAATCTCACCGATCCGGCGCACCCGATTCCGTGGGGCGACCGGCTCGACGGCCCAAGCAACCTCGTGCGCACCGCGGCGTTCAGCCCGGACGGGTCCACCCTGGTTGCCGCCGACGCCGATGGGGGGGTGTTCGCGTGGCTGGTCGACGATCCGGCCCGGCCGGTGCCGCAGCACGTCGACGACGGCGGCGGCGGGGCGGGGATCAACGCGGTGTCGTTCGCGCCCGACGGGTCGGCGATGGCGACCGGAAGCGACGACCAGACGGTGGTGATGTGGGACCGCGCGGAGGACGGTTCGCTGACGGTGCGGCAGCCCGCGCTGCGCGGGCACAGCGGCACCGTCTACTCGGTGTCGTTCGGTTCGGACGGCAGGCACGTGGTGTCGGGCAGCGATGACGGCACCGTTCGACTGTGGGACGTCGCGGACCGCGATCACATGCGCGAGGTGGGCGGACCGATCGCCACGGACGGGTCGGGTCGATGGCAGGTCGCCTTCCTGCCGGGGTCGGACACGGTGGTGGCCGCGGACGGCGACGGCGTGCTGCGGGCGTGGCGGCTGGATGTCGCCGCGATCATCGACCGGATCTGCGCGTCGTCGTCGCCGCTGACGGCGGACCAGGAGACCGACTACGAGCTGTCCAGGTCGGCGCGGGGGGAGTGCTCCGGATAGCGCGGGATCCCGGCAGGCCGGAGGGTCACGATGCTGGACGCCTTGTCGAGGCATTCCTGCCACTCCGCGTCGGGGTCGGAGTCGATCGTGATGCCGCCGCCGACCCCGAGTTCCGCGCGGCCGTCGGGGGCGAACTCGACCGTCCGGATCGCGACGTTCAGTTCGGTGCCCGCCAGCGGGGACGCGAACCCGACGGTGCCGCAGTACAGTCCGCGCGGGTACGGCTCCCACGCGGAGAGTAGCTGTCGGGCACGGTGTTTCGGGCATCCCGTCACCGACGCGGGCGGGAAGGCGGCGTCGAACAGGTCGGCCGTCGTTGTGCCGGACGGGACGGTGGCGGCGACCGTGGATACCAGGTGCCACACGCCGGGCGCGGGGTGCACGCCGAGCAGGTCGGTGACGGTGACCGTGCCGGGGACGGCGAGGTGGCCCAGGTCGTTGCGCACCAGGTCCACGATCATCACGTTCTCGGCGACGTCCTTGACCGACGCGCGCAGCCGCCGCGGGTCGCTGTCGATCGGGAGCGTCCCCTTGATCGGGCTCGACGTCACCCGGTCGCCGTTCCTGGCGAGGAACAGTTCCGGCGACAGCGACGCGGCGGCCCCCCACGACCCCTGGAGGTAGGCGGCCCGCGCCGGGCGGGTCGCCTCGGTCGCGTCGGCGAAGAAGTCCAGGGACTCGCCGTCGATCGTGCCGGTGTACCTGGCGCACACGCATGCCTGGTACACCTCGCCCGCGGCGATCGCATCGAGGCACGCGAGCACCCCGGAGCGGTGTGCGTCCCGGTCGGGTGCCGTCCAGTCGAGATGCCAGGGCCGCGGCCGGCTTCGCGGTCGGGTGACGGCGGTCGACCATGCCGGTGGGCAGGGGCGGCCGGTGAGCGACTCGTACCACCAGCAGCCGTCCGCGTCGAGCCGCAGGACGCAGTCCGTCCAGCCCCCGGCGGCCTCCGGCAGGGCGGCGGTCCGGCCGCTGTCGGGCGCGTCGGGGTAGCCGCGGTACCCGATCCATCCGCCGCCGATCAGCGGGGTGTCGCCGCGCCCGGCGGTCGTCGGCGTGGTGATCGGCGCGGCGGGGGGACGCGTCAGCGCGAACGCCCGCCGCGGCGCGACCGGCCGGGTCGTGACACTCGGGACCAGCACCGCCCCGGACCCGAACCAGTCGCCGATCAGCGCGGCCGGCCCGGGCGCGCCCGTCGCGGCGGCCTGCGACGCGAGCGCCCGCAGCACCGCCGCCGGTTCCCCGCCGGTGCCCAACCGTTCGATCCGCATGCGGAAAGGGTGTCACGAGGGTTCCCGACCCCGACACACCGGCAGGCGCGGGCGGCCGCTCACCCGGTGACCGCCCGCCGTGTCGGGGCGAGGTGCGCGGCGTCCGCCGCGGATCGGCCAGCCGCGACCCCGTCGAGGTCGCTGACGCTGAATCCCCAGGACCGCAGCTTCGGCCCGAACAGGCGGTCCACCTCGGCCTGCACGGCGTCGGACCGGCGGGCCAGGATCGGCAGCAGATCACCGAACTGTGCCCGGGCGTCGATCACGGCCTGCGCGGTGGCCGCCTTCTCCGCCTCGGTCAGGCGCTGCCCGATCCGGACCGCGAAGCCGTAGAGGAAGGCGCGACGGAACGGCGCCGCGCTCGCGCCGCGCGCCTGCTCGGCCCGCATCGCACGGGTGGCCTGGACCAGGAGCGAGGTGAACAGCAGGTCGACCTGCTCGAGGTCCGCCGGTGTGCCGATCACGGTCGCGATGTCGTCGACCGCGTTGAAGAGGGTGCGGACGTGATTGGCCTCGCCGACCGTGGTCAGCAGCAGACCCTTCTGCTTGCTGTAGGGCCGGTCCACGTGGATGCGCCGGGCGTGGACGGTGACGTCCCGGCCAGCGGAGGAGTCCGCGGTGAGGAGGGTCGCGGTGACGGAGTGCCGGGTCATCAGTTCCTGAGCCTTGGCGGTGAGGGTCTCGGCCTCCTCGGTGAACTCGGTGCTCTCGGCCTTGGCGAGCAGCCCGCGAATCCGGTTCAGCATCTTGACGTCCGCGGTGTCGGCGGGGGTTCCGGGGTGGGTCGACCGGACGTCCGGCCACAGCGACGGCGGTGGGCACAGTCGCCGCAGCGGCTGCAGGTGCTGCAGCAGCCGCAGGCCGCCCGGTGTCAGCGGCGGCTCGTCGACCCGGCGCGGATAGCCGTCGGCGAGCGCCCTGAGCTGGTCCGCCCAGTGCAGCGGTGCCCGAGCCCAGGCACCGCTGCGATTGGCCTCCCCGAGGATCAGCAGCGCAATCGGCGCGACCTCGACCCCGGCGAGGCCACGCCGGGCGACGTGCAGGACGTCACCCGGCTGCCACCCGTTCTCGTATGCGTGGCGCAGGGCCTGCTCCGCCCCACGCCCCTCGGCTCGAATGCCTGTTCGATTCATCCCCATGGGTGCAGTGTGCATCGGGGGTACGACACGTTTCCCCGCCGCAGGTCACGGGGTGTTTCGGGGGGTCAGGCGTCGGTGGCCTCGACGTACCGGGGGAACACCGCCGCCGGAGCGGGCAGGTCGGTGCCGGCGGCGATCCGCGTCCCCAGGTCCGTGAACTGGCGATTCTCGGGCCCCTGGCCGAGCACGGTGAGGATCTTGTCCGCGGCGTCGGGCATCACCGGCTGCACCAGGATGCCGACGATGCGCACCACCTCGATCGTCACGTACAGCACCGTCGCCATGCGCGCCGGGTCGGTCTTGCGCAGCACCCACGGTTCCTGCGCGCTGAAGTAGCGGTTGGTCTCGGCGAGGACGTGCCAGATCTCCTCGATGCCGAGGTGGATGGCCTGCACGTCGAACTCCGCGCGCACCTTGTCGAGCAGCGCATCGGCCTTGGCGAGGAGGGCGGTGTCGGCGTCGGTGAACTCGCCCGGCGTCGGGACCTGGCCGTCGCAGTTCTTCGCCACCATCGACAGCGACCGCTGCGCGAGGTTGCCCAGTTCGTTGGACAGGTCCGCGTTCATGCGGGTGACGATCGCCTCGTGGCTGTAGCTGCCGTCCTGGCCGAACGAGATCTCCCGCAGCAGGAAGTAGCGGACGGCGTCGAGTCCGTACTCCTCGACCAGGCCGAGCGGGTCGACGACGTTGCCGAGCGACTTCGACATCTTCTCGCCCTTGTTGTACAGGAAGCCGTGCACGAACACCCGCTGCGGTAGGTCGATGCCCGCGGACATCAGGAACGCGGGCCAGTACACGGTATGGAACCGGCTGATGTCCTTGCCGATGATGTGCAGGTTCGCCGGCCAGTACCTGCCGAACGACTCGGCGTCGGTATCGGGGAACCCGGCACCGGTCAGGTAGTTCGTCAGCGCGTCCACCCACACGTACATCACGTGGTCGGGGTCGCCCGGCACCGGAACGCCCCAGTCGAACGTGGTCCGCGACACCGACAGGTCCTTCAGTCCGCCGGAGACGAAGCTGACGATCTCGTTGCGGCGGGTCGCCGGCGCGATGAACTCGGGGTGCGCCTCGTAGAGGGCGAGCAGCCGGTCCTGGTAGGCGGACAACTTGAAGAAGTAGGTGGACTCCTCGGTCCACACCACCGGGGTTCCGGTGTCGGTGGAGATCCGGCTGCCGTCCTCCAACAGGGTCGTCTCGCCCTCGGTGTAGTACGCCTCGTCGCGCACCGAGTACCACCCGGCGTAGGTGTCGAGGTAGATGTCACCGGCCGCGACCATCCGCTCCCAGATGGCCTGACTCGCCGCGGTGTGGTCGGCGTCGGTGGTCCGGATGAACCGGTCGTAGGAGACGTTCAGGACCTTGTCCATGGACTGGAACACGTCGGAGTTGCGCGCCGCGAGGTCGCGGACGTCGATGCCCTCCTTGGCTGCCGTCTGCTGCATCTTCAGCCCGTGCTCGTCGGTGCCCGTCATGAAGAAGACGTCGAAACCGTCGAGCCGCTTGAAGCGGGCGAGCGCGTCCGTCGCGATGTACTCGTACGCGTGCCCGATGTGCGGGGCGCCGTTGGGATACGCGATCGCGGTGGTGATGTAGAACGGGGGCCGGCTGGGTGCAGTCATGGTGCGCCTATCGTATCGGTGTGCCCAAGGATCGTCCGGCCCCGGATCTGCCCGAGCCCCTCGCGCCGCTGATCGACGCCCACACCCACCTCGACGCGTGCGGCGCCACCGATGCCGCGTCGGTCGCCGAGATCGTCGACCGCGCGGAAAAGGTCGGGGTCGGCAGGGTCGTGACGGTGGCGGACGACCTGGCCGCCGCCCGGTTCGCCGTCGACGCCGCGGGCTGGGACCGCCGGGTGTACGCCGCGGTCGCGATCCATCCCACCCGAGCGAACGTGCTCGACGACGCCACCAAAGCCGAGATCGAGCGGCTCGCCGCCGACCCGAGGACGGTCGCGGTCGGGGAGACCGGCCTCGACTACTACTGGCCCGGGAAACTCGACGGGTGCGCGACGGTCGAGGAGCAGGTCGAGGGCTTCCGCTGGCACATCGACCTCGCCAAGCGGCTGCGCAAGCCGCTGATGATCCACAACCGCGAGGCCGACCACGACCTCCTGACCGTCCTGCTCGACGAGGGCGCACCGGACACCGTGATCTTCCACTGCTTCTCGTCGGACGCGACGATGGCGCTGGCCTGCGTCGAGGCCGGGTACGTGCTCAGCTTCTCCGGCACCGTCAGCTTCCGCAACGCCCGCGAACTGCACGAGGCCGCGAAGCTCGTCCCGGACGACCAGTTGCTCGTCGAGACCGATGCCCCGTTCCTGACCCCGCACCCGTTCCGCGGCGCCCCCAACGAGCCGTACTGCCTGCCGTACACCGTGCGATCCCTGGCGGCGACCCGCGGTCAGGACCCGTTCGAGCTCGCCGCCGCCGCGACCGCCACCGCCGAACGCGTCTACGCACTTCGCGACCGTGCGTGATTTCCACCCCAATCGGGGTGAAAATCACGCACAGGCGCGAAGCGCATTTACAGGACCTTGCGGAGGAAGTCCTGGGTGCGCGGCTGCTGCGGGTTGCCGAAGACCTCCTCGGGGGTGCCTTCCTCGACGAGATAGCCGTCGGCCATGAAAATGACGCGGTCGGACACCTCCCTGGCGAAGCCCATCTCGTGGGTGACGACCACCATCGTCATGCCGCCAGCGGCGAGGTCCCGCAGCACCTGCAGCACCTCGCCGACCATCTCCGGGTCGAGGGCGCTGGTCGCCTCGTCGAACAGCATGACGTCGGGGTTCATCGCCAACGCCCTGGCGATCGCGACCCGCTGCTTCTGGCCGCCGGACAGGTTCGCGGGCTTGGCGTCCTGCTTCTCCGCGAGTCCGACCTGGGCGAGGAGTCGAATCCCGGCTTCCCGGGCCTCGCCCTTGGTGGCCTTCTTCGTCTGGACCGGCGCGAGCATGACGTTCTCGAGGGCGGTCATGTGCGGGAACAGGTTGAAATGCTGGAAGACCATTCCGATGCGCTGGCGAATCCCGTCGATGTCGACCTTCTTGGCGGTGAGGTCGACGCCGTCGACCACAACCGTGCCGCCGGTGATGTCCTCGAGCCGGTTCAGGCAGCGCAGGAAGGTGCTCTTTCCGGACCCGGACGGGCCGATGACGCACACCACTTCGCCGGGAGCTATCTCGACGTCGATGCCCTTGAGTACCTCGTTGTCGCCGTAGGACTTCTTCAGCCCGGTGACCCGGATCTTGCTCTCGGTGGTGACGGGCTCGCTCACGCGTTGACCTTCCTCTCGAGCCGGCCGGACAGCTTGGTCAGCGCCATGATGATGACAAAGTAGAAGATGCCGACGATCAGCCACATGTTGAACGACTCGAAGTTCCTGGCGATGATGATCTTGCCGGTCTGGGTCAGTTCGGCGATGCCGATCACGGACAGGATCGAGGTGTCCTTCAGCGTGATGACGGCCTGGTTCACGAACGACGGCATCATCGTCCGGAAGGCCTGCGGCAGCACCACCTTGCGCATCGACGGCAGATAGCCCATGCCGAGACTGCGGGCGGCCTCCATCTGACCGCGGTCGACGGACTGGATGCCGCCGCGGATGATCTCGGTGATGTAGGCGCCCGCGTTGAGGCTGAGGGTGATGATGCCCGCGGTCATCGCAGGCATCGTGAAGCCGAGCGCGGCGGGGATGCCGAAGTAGATGAAGAAGGCCTGCACCAGCAGGGGGGTGCCGCGGAAGATGTCGACGTAGACGACGCCGATGCCCCGCAGGATCCGGCTGGTCGAGACCCGAAGGAATCCGAAGACCAGGCCGAGCAGCAGCGCGATCGCGAGCGACACCACGGTCAGCACGATCGTCAGCCACAGGCCCTTCATCAGCAGCGGGAAGCTGTCCTTGAGGAGGGAGAAGAAGGTGTTGCCGCCCTGCGCCTGCTGGGCTCCCTCGCCGAGATACCGGTCGATGATCTCGTCGTACTGCCCGTTGGCGCGCAGGTTCGCCAGTCCGGCGTTGAACTTGGTCAGCAGTTCGGCGTTCTGTCCCTTCGACACCGCGAACCCGTACGAGTTGCCCGCCTGCTTGTCGCCGACGGCCCGCAGCCCGTTGCCCTGCGCGATGCCGTACAACAGCACCGGGTAGTCGTCGAACACGGCGACCGAGTTCCCGGTCCTGACGTCGTCGTACATGCTGGCCGAGTCGTCGAAGGTCACGGTGGTGAAGCCGTACTGGTCCCGGATCGACTCCGCGAACAGGGCGCCCTCGGTGCCGGTCTTGATCGCAACACGTTGCCCGCGCAGATCCTCGAACGACTCGATGGAGTCGTTGTCCTTCGCGACGGCCAGCTGGACACCGGACTCGAAGTACGGGTCGGAGAAGTCGAAGACGAGTGTGCGTTCGTCGGTGATGGACATGCCCGCAATGACGCCGTCCACCTGCCTCGACTGCAGGGCCTGCACTGCGGCGTTGAAGCCGAGCGGCTTGATCTCGTACTCGAAGCCCTGATCGGCGGCGATCGCGGCGAGCAGGTCCATGTCGATGCCGACGAAGTTGCCCTGCGCGTTCTGGAATTCGAACGGGGCGAACGTGACGTCGGTCGCGATGACGTAGGTCCGGTCGGGCTGGGCGGCGGCGGTGCCCGCGCCGAGGACTCCGGCGAGCAGGGCGAGCGCACCGATCAGGGCGGCGGCGGCGACGGATCGCGCGCGGTATCTGGTGCTCATTCGAGTCAGCATCCTCGCCACGGGCGCGTGCCGGTGTTCCGCACGCGGCGTGTCGGGGTCCGGGGTGAGGTCGGTCCCATTTTCGCTGGTTGTTCCCCGTGCGGTTGCCGGAGCGCCGCGCCTTCGTTACCGTACCGTGATCGCTTAAGTCCGGGATCACGTCCCGGTAACCGACAGCTCAGGACTTCTCGTGTCACCTCTCACTCGAATTAACCGGGCGAACTCGCGACTGCTGCGTCTCGTCGTCGGAGCCCTTCTTCTCACCCTCATCGCCGGTGGCGCACTGGCGGTAAGCCGCCACAAGACCGTCATGGTCGACGTCGATGGCGAGACGGTCGCGGTGAGCACGATGTCCACCGACGTCGGCTCGGTCCTCGACGCCGCGGGCTACCGGGTCGGGGACCGCGACGTCGTCGCACCGGCACCGGACGCCGCCGTCTCCGACGGGGACACGGTCGTGCTGCGCCGCGCGCGTGAGCTGACCCTGACCGTGGACGGCGCGCCGCGAACCCTGTGGACGACCGCACTGACCGTCGATGAGGCCCTGTCCAGGGAACGCCTCGCCGGTGACGTGCACGTGTCCGCCTCCCGTTCCCAGCGCCTGCCGCTCGAGGGGGCCGACCTCGAGGTGACCAGCCCGAAGGCGGTCCGGCTGCTCGACGGGGCTGCCGCTCCCGCCGACCTCCGACTCGCCGCGCCGACCGTCGGCGACCTGCTCGCCGCGCAGGGGGTGCCGCTCGAGCAGCAGGACACGGTCGAACCGGCCGCGGACGCCCCGGTCACCGAGGGACTTCAGGTGAAGGTCACCCGGATCCGCACCGAGAACCGGACCGAGACCCAGCCGGTCGCGCCCCCGGAGCAGCGGGTGGAGGATCCGACGATGAACATGAGTCGCACCGTGCAGGAGAGCCCGGGCGCGCCGGGCCTGCGGGACGTGACCGTCGCGGTGACCACCGTCAACGGGGTGGAATCCGGCCGCGAGGAACTTTCCGAGAACGTCATCACCGCGGCGCAACCGAAGGTGGTCCGGGTCGGAGCCAAACCCGGCACCGAGGTCCCGCCGGTGGCGAACGGCGCCACCTGGGACGCGCTCGCGCAGTGTGAGGCGACCGGCAACTGGAACATCAACACCGGCAACGGCTACTACGGCGGTGTGCAGTTCGACCAGAACACCTGGGAACGGCAGGGCGGACTGAAGTACGCCCCGCGGGCCGATCTCGCGACCCGCGAGGAACAGATCGCGATCGCGTCGAAGACGCAGGCGACGCAGGGCTGGGGCGCGTGGCCCTCGTGCACGAGCCGACTCGGCCTTCGCTGACCCCGCTGCGTTAGATTCATCGGGTGTCCGACGAACCTGCCACCGCTTCCGACCTGCCCGAATCCGCTCCGCGGGGGTTGGCGGCCCTGCTCGGACCCGCCGAGGTGCGGGCGCTGGCTGCCGAGTTCGACATCCGGCCCACCAAGCAGCTCGGCCAGAATTTCGTGCACGACGGCAACACCGTCCGCAAGATCGTCGCGGTCTCCGGTGTCACCCGCAACGACGTGGTGCTCGAGGTGGGGCCGGGGCTCGGCTCGCTGACCCTGGCATTGCTCGACGTCGTGGAGCGGGTCGTCGCCGTTGAGATCGACCCGAAGCTGGCGGCCCGGCTGCCCGCGACCGTCGCCGAGCGAGCCCCCGAGCTGACGGACCGGTTGACCGTGGTCCTCGAGGACGCCATGCGGGTGTTGCCCGCCCAGGTCCCCGCCGAGCCGACCGCGCTGGTCGCGAACCTGCCGTACAACGTGGCGGTGCCGGTGCTGCTGCACCTGTTCGCCGAGTTTCCGTCGCTCCGGACCGCGCTGGTGATGGTGCAGGCGGAGGTGGCGGACCGGCTCGCCGCGCGGCCAGGCAACAAGATCTACGGGGTGCCGAGCGTCAAGGCCTGCTTCTTCGGTCGGGTGCGCCGGGCTGGCTCCGTTGGGCGTCAGGTGTTCTGGCCGGAGCCGAAGATCGAGTCCGGCCTGGTCCGCATCGACCGGTACGAGGAAGCGCCGTGGCCGATGGACGAGGAGCACCGCAAACGGGTCTTCGCCGTCGTCGACGCCGCGTTCGCGCAGCGCCGCAAGACCCTGCGTGCGGCACTGGCCAGCTGGGCAGGATCACCCGCCGAGGCGGAACGTCGACTCGTCGCCGCGGGCATCGACCCCACCGCACGGGGCGAGGTCCTTGACGCGTCCGCCTTCGTTCGCCTCGCTGCCGGATAGCCGCACCTCCCGCCGCATTTCCCGAATGGCCCATCGATTCAGTCCAGGCTGAATCAATGGGCCATTCGGGGAGGAGGGGCTAGCGGAAGCGGCGCAATCGCAGGCTGTTGCTCACCACGAACACGCTGGAGAACGCCATTGCGGCGCCGGCGAGCATCGGGTTGAGCAGGCCTGCCGCGGCCAGCGGCAGGGCGGCCACGTTGTAGGCGAACGCCCAGAACAGGTTGCCCTTGATCGTGCGGAGGGTCTTGCGGGACAGCCGGATCGCGTCGGCCGCGGCCCGCAGATCGCCGCGAACCAGGGTCAGGTCACTGGCCTCGATCGCGACGTCGGTGCCGGTGCCCATGGACAGCCCGAGGTCGGCCTTGGCGAGGGCGGCCGCGTCGTTGACGCCGTCACCGACCATGGCCACCACCTTCCCCTCCGCTTGCAACCGCGCCACGGTCTCCACCTTGTCCTGCGGCAGCACCTCGGCGATCACCTCGTCGATGCCGACCTGGTCGGCGACGGTGCGGGCGGCCGCGGCGTTGTCGCCGGTCAGCATGATCGGGGTCAGGCCGAGTGCCTTCAGCTGCGCTACGGCCTCCGCCGACGTCGGCTTCACCGCATCCGCGACCACGAGGACGCCGCGGGCCTTGCCGTCCCAGCCCACCGCGACCGCGGTGCGTCCGGCGGATTCGGCTGTGCGCAGGGCGGATTCGAGATCGTCCGTCAGGGGCTGCGCCCAGTCCGCCAGCAGGCGGGGCCTGCCGACGATCACCGCGTGGCCGGCAACGACACCCTGCACGCCGAGGCCCTCGACATTCGCGAACTCCTCCGCCTCGGGAACCGGTCCCGCCGCGGCCGCCGCGCCCGCGATCGCCCTCGCGATCGGATGCTCGGAACCCGCCTCGAGCGAGCCGGCGAGCCGCAGCACCTCATCGGCGAGCTCACCCTCCGCCGCGACCACATCGAGCAGGGTCATGGTTCCGGTGGTCACGGTGCCGGTCTTGTCCAGGACGATCGTGTCGATCCGCCGGGTCGACTCGAGCACCTCGGGCCCCTTGATCAGGATGCCGAGCTGCGCGCCGCGGCCGGTGCCGACCATCAGTGCGGTCGGGGTGGCCAGGCCGAGTGCGCAGGGGCAGGCGATGATCAGGACCGCGACCGCCGCGGTGAAGGCCGCGGCGACGGAACCGCCGGTGCCAAGCCAGAATCCGAGGGTCGCGACGGCGAGTGCGATGACCACGGGAACGAAGATGCCGGAGATCCGGTCCGCGAGCCGCTGGGCCTTGGCCTTGCCGGTCTGCGCGTCCTCGACCAGCTTCGCCATCTGTGCGAGCTGGGTGTCTGCTCCGATCCTGGTGGCGCGCACCACGATCCGCCCGCCGACGTTGACGGTGGCGCCGACGACGGTGTCGCCGGGTCCGACCTCGACCGGAACGGACTCGCCGGTCAGCATCGACGCGTCGACGGCGGACGAACCGGAGGTGACCTCACCGTCGGTGGCAATCTTCTCGCCGGGGCGGACGACGAACAGGTCGCCCGCCGCGAGCTGGTCGACCGCGATCCGCTGTTCGACACCGTCGCGCAGGACGGAGACCTCCTTGGCGCCCATCTCGAGCAGCGCCCGCAGCGCCGCCCCGGAGCGGCGCTTGGCCCTGGCCTCGAAGTAGCGGCCGGCCAGGATGAACGTGGTGACGCCCGCCGCCGCCTCGAGGTAGATGTTCCCGGTGCCGTCGGTGCGGGCGATGGTGAACTCGAACGGGTGCGTCATGCCCGCGACCCCGGCGGTGCCCCAGAACAGTGCGTACACCGACCAGCCGAGCGCGGCGAGGGTGCCCATCGACACCAGGGTGTCCATCGTGGCGGTGCCGTGCCGCAGGTTCGTCCATGCCGCCCGGTGGAACGGCAACGCGCCCCACACCACGACCGGGGCGGCGAGGGTGAGCGAGAGCCACTGCCAGTTGGGGAACTGCAGTGCCGGGATCATCGCCATCGCGATCACCGGCACGCTCAGAACCAGCGAGACCAGCAGGCGCAGGCGCAGGCCCGACGTCGGGTCGTCGTCGACGGCAGCGGGTTCCACGTCCTCTTTGGGGAGGGTGGCGGTGTACCCGGCCTCCTCGATGGCGGTCACCAGGTCGGCGGGGAGCACGTCTCCGCTGATCGCCACGCGCGCCTTCTCGGTGGCGTAGTTGACGGTGGCGGTCACCCCGTCGAGTTTGTTGAGCTTGCGTTCGATGCGATTGGCGCAGGAGGCGCAGGTCATGCCACCGATCAGTAGCTCAACCTGTCCCTCGGTCGGCGCGGGTGCGACGGGGTTCATCATGACTCCTCTCCGGGTGTCGGGTCAGTGTCCGTGGCCGGTGCTGCCGGCCGGGGCGGGAGTTGGGTGGGCGTCCGGGGTGCCCGGCTGGTCGGCGGTCACGGTGAATTCGGCGGTGCGGACGGTGTTCTGGTGCCGGAAGTCCAGGAACAGCCGGTAGGTGCCCTGGCTCGGCGCCTGTGCGTGGAACACGATCTCGGGTCCGGGCGCGGTGACGCCGTCGCCCGGTGCGCCCTGCGGATGGACGTGCAGGTAGGCGAGGTCGCCGGTGCGCAGCGCGACCAGGTGCCCGAAGGCGCCGAGGTAGGGCTGTAGATCGGTCACCGGGACCCCGTCACGACTGACGTTCAGGGTCAGCGGGCCGCCCCCGGTGTCGAGTTCACCGGTCAGTTCGACCCGGTAGCCGTCGACCTCGGCGATGCGGTTGGGCGCGAGGGTCGGCGCCGGGGCGGTGTCGCCCGCCACGTCGACGGTCCGCCCCAGGGTCAGCGCGGGCCCGTCGGTGGGCCGGAAATCCGCGAAGACGCGGTAGCTGCCGCCGGACGGCCAGGCCCAGTCGACGGTCCAGGTGCCGTCGTCGGACATCGTCGGGTGGACGTGCCGGTACCCGGTGGTGTCGGACCGCACGACGATCAGGTGGAGCTTCTTCTCGTGCTCCTCGGTGAACGCGGTGACCGGTTCGCCGGTGGGGCCGGTGATCCGGAAGCTCAGCGCATCCGGTCCGGTGGTGATCTCGGACAGGGTGTATCCCTGCTCGGACACCTGGAGGCCGCCGGGGGTCTCCGGTGCGGCGTTCGGCGTCTCGAGGTGGGTGTCGCCGTGGGTGGCGGTTGGCATGTCGATCGGGCTCCCCACGGCCGCCCCGACACCGAGGGCCGCCGCGAAGATCGCGGCGAGCCCCCCGGTGTAGGCGGCCAGCTTGGTGGCGGTGTTCATGACGCCACGGCGTAGCCAGCCTCTTCGACGGCGGCACGGACCGTGGCGGCGTCGACGGGGACGGCGGAGGTGACGGTGACCAGCCCGGTGGGGACGTCGACCTGGACGGCGGTGACGCCCTCGATCGAGCCGACCTCCTCGCGGACCGAGCTTGCGCAGTGCCCGCAGGTCATGCCGGTGACGGTGTAGTTCGAGGTCTCCATGATGTTCTCCTTCGGCTCGTTCAGATACCCAGCGGGGGTATTGCTCCAACGAGAGGAAACATACCCCCAGTGGGCATATCGCGCAACCCGGTTTGAGGATTGCGTCATATACCCATGGGGGGTATATACGAGGGGGCGTGATCGATGAGCGGTCGCGCACCGACAGACGGAGGGATCGGAAATGACTCGGACAGAAGAGCGGGTGCGATCACGAAAGTGGTTGGCACTCGCGCTGATTGCTCTCGCGCAGTTCATGGTCATCATGGACACGTCGATCATCGGCGTCGCACTGCCACAGATGGGGGAGGACCTGGGATTCACGCAGCAGAACCTCACCTGGGTGTTCAACGCCTACGTCGTGGTGTTCGGCGGACTGCTCCTGCTCGGCGGCAGGCTGTCGGACCTGTTCGGCGCCCGCCGGATGTTCGGGCTCGGCTGGCTGATCCTGCTGGTCGGCTCCGTGCTCGCCGGCGTCGCCGCGAACGTCCCGGTCGAGCTCGCCGGTCGGGCGGTTCAGGGGGCGGGCGCGGCGCTGATCGCCCCGTCGGCGTTGACGCTGCTGATGATGCTGTTCGGGGCGACGCCGCGCGAGCTGACCCGGGCCCTCGCCGTCTACGGCGCCGCGGCCCCGGCCGGCGGGACGGCGGGCGTCTTCCTCGGCGGTCTGCTGACCGAGTACGCCTCGTGGCCGTGGGTGTTCTTCGTCAATATCCCGGTCGCGGTCCTCGCGCTGATTGCCGCGCCGGCGCTGCTGCCGGGTGGCCGCGGCGCCGCCACCGGAGGCGTCGACCTGCTCGGCGCGCTCACCGTCACGGTCGGCATCGGTGCCGCGGTGTTCGGGATCGTGCGGGCACCGGAGGCAGGCTGGACCTCGGCAGGAACCTGGGGCAGCCTGCTCGTCGCCGCGGTGGCCCTTGCCGGGTTCCTCGCGCTCCAGGCGTCCCGGCGCGACCCGCTGGTGCGCCTGGCGATCTTCCGGACCCCGAACCTGGGTGCGGCCAACATCGCCCAGTTCCTGCTCGGCGCGGCGTGGATCCCGATGTGGTTCTTTCTGAACCTCTACCTGCAGCAGGTGCTCGGGCTCTCCGCCTTCCCGAGCGGCGCCGCGCTGATCCCGATGACCGCGCTGATCATGATCGGCATGATCGTGCTCGCACCCCGGCTGATTGGGCGGTTCGGCCCCAAGCCCCTCGTGGTGGTCGGGTTGCTGCTCCTCGCCGCCGGGCTGGGCTGGCTGTCGCTGGTGCGCCCGGACGGCAACTTCTGGGTGGACGTGCTGCCCGCGTCGCTGCTGTCGGCGCTCGGGATGGCGCTGGCGTTCATCCCGTCGCTCGGCACCGCCATTTCCAGTGCCCGCCCGGAGGAGGGGGGACTTGCCTCGGGCATCGTCAACACCAGCTACCAGCTGGGCTCCGCGTTGGGTCTCGCGGTCGCCACCGCCGCGGCGGCGGGGGCAGGCGCGGCCCGGGTCGGCGATCTGGTCGCGTTGACCGACGGCTTCTCGGCCGCGTTCGTCACCGCCGCGCTGATCGCCGTCGCTGGCGCGGTCCTCGCCGCGCTCACCCTGCGGCCGGTCCGGACCGAGGCCGAGCCGGTGTCGGTCCGATGAGGCCGGGCGAGTTGCTCGCGGACCGGCGACTGCGAGCGGCGCTGCGCTGCCTCGGCGGATGCCTGCTGACGGCGGCCCGCGAGTGGCTCCGCCCGAGCCGCGAGGGTCACCTCGACACCGGCGAGCGGCCGACCCGATAGTGCACGCTGCACACGAACGGCGTCACCGGAATTCGATCCGGTGACGCCGTTCGGGTGTGCGGGCGGTGGTGCTACTGCGCGTTCAGCACCCTGCCCATGCCGCGCTCGACCGCGGCGACGAGCCGCGGACGCAGGTCGGCGGCGGGGACGATGTCGTGCACCGAACCGACCTCCTTGGCCCGCTCGATGTTGTGGATGGCCTCGAACTCCGCGGCCACCTCACCCAGCTTGGCGCTGCGGACCGCGGCCCGCTCGGCCGCCAGATCCACCCGCAGCTGGGCGCGCGCCGCGTCGTCGTCGGTGGCGGCGAGCCGCGCCTCGAGGCCCTGCACCGCCGGGTCGGCCGCGGTGCGGGCATTGACCTCACGGGTGAACACGACCGCCGCGGCAGGGGCGCCACCGAGGACCGACGCGAACGAGCCCTCGACCGCGAGCACCTCCATGTTCTCGTTCAACGCGCCGGAGAACACCACGAACGCGCCGCCGTGGTAGCGCGAGACCACAACGAACACGATCGGGCCGTCGAAGTTGACGATCGCGCGGCCAATCTCGGCGCCGTACTCGAGCTGCAGGTTGCGCAGCGACTCCGGGGAGCCGTCGAAGCCGGACAGGTTGGCCAGCACCACGACCGGGCGGTTTCCGGACGCCGCGTTGATCGCGCGGGCCGTCTTCTTCGACGACCGCGGGAACAGGGTGCCCGACGTCCACTGGTCCGGGCCGTCGGTCGGGAGGAAGCCCTTGCGGGCGATGGCCCGAGACTCGATGCCGATCACGGTGACGGCGTTGCCGCCGAGGTGTGCGTCGAACACCACGGAGGTGTCCGCGTCGGCCATGTCGGCCCACCGCTCGAGCACGGCGTGGTCCTGGTCGACGACGGCGCGCATCACCGTGCGGATGTCGAACGGCTTCTTGCGGTCCGGGTTGGTCTCGGCGGAGAAGATCTCGCCGACCGTGGTGAACTCGCTCGACGGGTGCACGTGCGGGAAGGAGCGCACATCCCGGTCGACCGGGTCGGTCGACTCGGCCTTGGTCGATCCCTGACCACCCTCGGGCAGTGGGGCTGGGAGACCGAGGAGCAGATCGACCTGGCGCATCACGTCCGGCACGATGCGCTACCCCAGCCCGGTGGTGTCGCCGAGCTGATGACGCTGGTGTCGCGCCTGCACGCGAGCCTGCTCGACCGGGATCGGCCGCTGTGGGAGATGCACCTGATCGAGGGCCTCGCGGACGGACGGTTCGCCGTGTACACGAAGATCCATCACGCCCTTGCCGACGGTGTCGCGGCGATGCGCTTGCTGCGGTCGGCCCTCAGCGAGGATCAGGACGCCAGGGACATGCCCGCGCCATGGGAGCCGGCAGCGCCGAGGCTGGAGCTGGTTCCGGCCGCGGCGGCGGAGGGCGCGGCCGACCTCGCTGGCGCGGCGGCGCGGGCGGCCCGGGCGGCGATCGGTGAGGCGATGGGGTTGGTGCCCGCGCTCGTCGACACGGTCGATCGGGCGGTGCACGGGCGCGGCGGAACCCTGGCACTTGCCGCGCCGTCGTCGCTGCTCAACGTGCCGATCGGCGGTGCCCGGCGGTTCGCGGCCCGGTCGTGGCCGCTGGAACGGCTGCGGCTGGTGGCCAAGTGCGCGGACGCGACGATCAACGACGTGGTGCTGGCGATGTGCGCGGGTGCCCTGCGGACCTTCCTCGCCGACATCGACGCGCTGCCCGCCGAACCGCTGCACGCGATGGTGCCGGTGTCGCTGCGCAACGAGCAGCACCGGGGCGGCGAGGGCAACGAGATCGGCATGCTCACCTGCAATCTCGGCACCCATCTCGCCGATCCCGAGGAGCGGCTCGGTGTCGTCCGGGCGGCGATGGCCGACGGCAAGGACGCGATGCGGTCCCGGAGCGCCACCCAGATCCGGGCGATGAGTGCGCTGGGGGTCGCGCCGCTGGCGCTGGGGATCGTGCTGGGCCGCCACAGTCCGATCCGCCCGGCGAACGTGATGATCTCCAACGTGCCGGGTCCGCGCGCCCCGCTGTACTGGAACGGCGCCCGGATGACCGCGCTGTACCCGCTGTCCATCCCGGTGGACGGGCAGGCCCTCAACATCACCTGCACCAGCACCGACAGCGAGATCGCGTTCGGCCTCACCGGGTGCAGGCGCACCGTTCCGGCCTTGGCGCCGCTGCTCGACCACCTCGACACCGAACTCGCCGAACTCGAACGGGTGGTGGGCCTGTGACCACCTGCGTCCATTCCGGCGGGTCCGCGACCTCGGCAGGAAGGAGTTCCGACATGGACCACAGCGCACACGGCAGGCACCGCCCCCGCCGCGGTGACACCCGCATGCGATCGTCCACGGTCATCGCGCTCACCTCCGCGGCGGTGGCCGCGACGCCAGCCGCGGTGATGACCGGGTCGGCGCCGCTGGCGCTGCTGATCGCGGGAGGAACCGTCGCGGGGGTCGGCCTCGCCGGTGTCATGATCTGAGCCGGATCGACGAGATTCGCGGCAGCACAGGTGACTTCGGTGTGGCAGTGATCCCGGCAGGTCGCCCGCGGCGCGGCCGATGTCCAGCGGCCGTGCCCGGTCCGGTGCTGGGCCCGGGTGGCCTCCACTAGGCTGGGTCCCCGTGCTGTCCGTAGTTCCGCGCCCGGTGACCGTCCGTGCGCCGTCGAAGGTGAACCTCCACCTGGGAGTCGGTGACCTGCGCGAGGACGGCTATCACGACCTGACCTCGGTGTTCCAGGCGCTGTCGCTCGGGGATGACGTCGTGCTCACCGAGAGCGAGACCCTGTCGGTCCGGGTGCGGGGCGAGGATGCGGCGGCGGTGCCGACCGATCGCAGCAACCTGGTGTGGCGGGCCGCCGAACTGCTCGCCCGGCGGGCGGGGCGGTCCCCGGAGGTCGCGATCACGATTGTCAAGGGGATTCCGGTTGCGGGCGGGATGGCCGGCGGAAGCGCCGACGCGGCGGCGACGCTGGTCGGGCTGAACGAACTGTGGCGGCTCGGCCTCGATCGCGACGAGTTGCTCGTGCTCGGCGCGGAACTCGGCAGCGACGTCCCGTTCACGCTGCACGGGTTGACCGCGCTCGGGACCGGCCGGGGCGAAGAGCTGCTTCCGGTGCTGTCGCGCAACAGTTTTCACTGGGTGCTCGCGCTGGCAAAGGGCGGGTTGAGCACGCCTGCGGTGTTCGCCGAACTCGATCGGCTGCGCGCGGTGGGCGCCCCGCCGCGGATCGGCGGTGCCGAGGACCTGATTCAGGCGCTCGCCGCGGGGGATCCGGGCCAGCTCGCCCCGCTGCTCGGGAACGACCTGCAGCCCGCCGCCCTGTCCCTCAAGCCGGAGCTGCGACGCACGTTGCGCGCGGGGACCACCGCGGGCGCGCTGGCGGGCATCGTGTCCGGCTCGGGCCCCACCTGCGCCTTCCTCTGCGCCGACGCGGACTCCGCGGTCGCGGTCGGTGCCGAACTGGCGGGGGCAGGCGTGTGCCGCACGGTCCGGGTCGCGCACGGGCCGGTGCCCGGCGCACGCATCATCGACGACGAGCGGGAAACGGAACACTGATGGCGAATCTGATCAACCTGGAGCAGGTGTCGAAGTCGTTCGGCATCAAGCCCCTGCTCGACTCGGTCTCGCTCGGCGTCGAGGAGGGCGAACGAATCGGTGTCGTCGGCCTCAACGGCGGCGGCAAGACCACGATGCTCGAGGTGCTCGCCGGTCTCGAGGAACCCGACTCCGGCCGGGTCAGTCGGGTCGGGGATCTGCGGATGGCGGTCGTGACCCAGCGCGGTGTCCTCCCGGCGGGCGCGACCGTCGCCGACGTGGTGCTGGCGCCGCTGGGGATGGCCGAGCACGAGTGGGCGGGTGACGCACGGATCCGGTCCATCCTCGCGGGCATCGGCATCGACGCGGTGGGACTGGACCGGGGCGTGGAGGGGTTGTCGGGCGGGGAGCGGCGTCGGGTCGCGCTGGCCGCGGCGCTGGTGCAGGACCTGGACCTGCTGGTGCTCGACGAGCCGACCAACCATCTCGACGTCGAGGGTGTGCAGTGGCTGGCGGAGCACCTGCTGTCCCGGCGCAGCGCACTGGTCGTCGTCACCCACGACCGCTGGTTCCTCGACACCGTCGCCACCCGGACCTGGGAGGTCGTCGGCGGCAAGGTCGAGAGCTACGACGGCGGCTACAACGACTGGATCTTCGCGCGCGCCGAACGGGCCAGGCAGGCCGACGCCGCCGAGGAGCGCAGGCAGAACCTGGCCCGCAAGGAACTTGCGTGGCTGCGCCGCGGCCCGCAGGCACGGACGTCCAAGCCCCGGTACCGGGTCGAGGCGGCGGAGGCGTTGATCGCGAATGTGCCGCCGCCGCGGGACACGGTCGCGCTGGCGTCGTTCGCCAAACGCAGGCTCGGCCGCGTCGTCATCGAACTTGAGGACACCCGGCTGACGACCCCGGACGGCCGGGAACTCGTGCACGACCTGACCTGGCGGCTCGCGCCGGGTGAGCGGGTCGGTCTGGTCGGGGTCAACGGGTCCGGCAAGACCACGCTGCTGCGCACCCTGGCCGGTGAGCTGGAGCCGGCGGCGGGTCGGCGCATCCAGGGCCAGACCGTCGCGATCGGCTGGCTGCGGCAGGAACTCGACGACCTGCCCACCGACATGCGGGTGCTCGACGCCGTGAAGGACGTTGCCGAGCGGATCACGCTGGGGGACAAGGACATGTCCGCCGGTCAGCTGGCCGAGCGGCTCGGTTTCACCCCGGCACGGCAGCGCACCCCGGTCGGGGACCTGTCCGGTGGCGAGCGTCGCCGCCTGCAGCTGACCCGGGTGCTGATGGGCGAACCCAACGTGCTGCTGCTCGACGAGCCGACCAACGACCTCGACATCGACACCCTGCAGCAGCTCGAGGACATCCTCGACGGCTGGGCGGGCACCCTCGTGGTGATCTCCCACGACCGGTACCTGATCGAGCGGATCTGCGACTCCACCTGGGCGCTGTTCGGCGACGGCAGGCTGACCAACCTGCCCGGCGGCATCGAGGAATACCTGCGCCGCAGGGCAGCCGTTGACCGGGCGGCCGCGCCGGGTCCGGCGCCGGTCAGTGCGCCAACCACGAGTTCGGTGCGGGACGGCGCGGCCGACCGGGCCGCGCGCAAGGAGTTGAGCCGGATCGAACGGCAGGTCGCGAAGCTGTCCGATCGGGAGGCAACGCTGCACGCCTCGCTGGCGGCGGCCGCCACCGATCCGGGAGAACTGCAGAAGCTGGACGCGGAGCTGCGCGCGGTGGTGGCGGAGAAGGAATCCGCGGAGGAACGCTGGATGGAGTTGGCCGCGGATCTCGACTGACGACTCCACCGGGTGAATGACGGCGGACGTGTTCGGTGCGCCGGCGGGCGGGAAGACGACTAGGCTGACGGGCGGGTCGGTCCTGGCGTTCATGGTCCCGTCGTGAAAGGCGCGCGTGATGGATCTCGAGGCACTCGCGGAGATTACGAAACTCAAGCATCGCTACACGCGGGCGCTGGACACGAAGGACTGGGAGCTGTTTCGGGAGACGCTGCTCCCCGACGCCACCGCCACCTACGGTGAGCACCTCCGGTTCGAGGACCGGGATGCGTTGTGCTCGTTCATGGAGATCACGCTCGGACCACACGTGCTGACCGAGCATCTGTGCGGGCAACCGGAGATCGACATCACCGGCGACTCCGCGGCCGGAACGTGGGTGCTCGCGGACACGGTGATCATCCCGGAGGACGGAATGCTGTTGCGCGGTGCGGCCTTCTATCACGACCGCTATGCCCGCGACGAGTCCGGCGAGTGGCGGATCGCGCACACCGGGTATGAACGAACCTACGAACTGGTGATCTCGCTTGCCGACATGCCGAGCCTGCAGTTGACCTCGAACCGCTGGGCAATGGCGATCACCCCGCAGGCCGAAGCCGAATCGCCGTCGTGACCGGCGCGGCGCGGCGATGCACACTCGACGGATGATTTCCGAGATCGTCACCCGCGCTGCCCTGCAACCGCTCCCGTCGCTGCGCACCCTCACCTCCGCGGTGCTGCCGGGCCGCGGCCACCCGATCCGCGGAACCCGGATCCTGCTCACCGGCGGGTCCTCCGGTGTCGGCGAGGCCGCGGCGACGGCCTTCGCCGACCGCGGGGCCGAGGTGATCCTGGTGGCGCGCGGCGCCGACGACCTGGCGGTGGTGCGGGACCGGATTCGGGCCGCAGGCGGGGCCGCACACAGCATCCCGTGCGACCTCACCGACCCGGATGCGATCGCCGACCTGGCGGCGCGGGTCGACGCCGAGCACGGGCCGCTGGACGTGCTGGTGAACAACGCGGGCCGCTCCATTCGGCGGCCCGTCTCCGAGACGGTGGACCGGGTCCACGACTACGAACGCACGATGGCGCTCAACTACTTCGGTCCGGTGCGGCTGACGCTGGCCCTGCTGCCGGGGATGCTCGACCGGGGGCGGGGGCACGTCGTGAACGTCGCGACGTGGGGCGTGCCCGGTGGCGTGATGCCGAAGTTCGCGGCCTACCACGCGTCGAAGGCCGCGATCGCCGCCTTCGGTCGGGACCTCGGCGCGGAGGTCGCCGGCCGCGGGGTCGCGGTCACGACGGTGCACTTCCCGCTCATCCGGACCCCGATGATCGCCCCGACCGCGGACTACGACGCGATGCCAGCGCTCACCGCCGACCAGGCGGCCTCCTGGCTGGTCGACGCCGTCCGCACCCGGCCGGTCGAAGTGATGCCGGGCTACGCCGAACTGCTCCGGCTCGTCGGCTCGGTGTCGCCGAGGATCGCCGACGCGCTGGTGCGCCGCACCGGAATCTGATCCAGCCCAGCCCAGACCCGTATCGGTCGCGCTCCCGCCCGGCGCATACCAGACGGTCGTGTTAGCGTGACGACCGTTGGATCCAACTGTGACGAAACCCGCAACCAGAACACGCATTTCAGTCGATCGTGGCTGTCCCACGCGTGTCGAAGATGTTGGAGGACGCATGGTGAGTCGGAAGACACGCAGCGCGGGGGTTTTGGCCGTAGCCGCCGCGGGCCGCGCTTCGTCGACAACCCGGGGGGCGTTGCTGGCGGGACCGGGGCAGGGGCACTCGACTTCGGAGTGACCTCCACGTCGGACGAGGTCACCTTCTATCAGCCGACGCGGACGCCGCTGGCCGAGGCCGCCGGCCTGGGCTACAACGTCTTCCTCGACGGCACTGTGGCACCCGCCTATCAGTTGCGGGTGTGGGGTGCGAATCGCACGGACGGTGCGGCGGACGGCTTCACCTCGCTGACCTGGGAGCCGTCCCGTAACGGCGGCAATCCGGGCGTGGGGGAGTGGAAGAACTTCGACGCCCTCGAGGACGGCCTGTGGTGGAGTTCGCGGGACATCGCGGGCGCGACAGGGCGACAGGCGGTGTCCCTGGACGCGATCAGAACGGCCAACCCGGATGCGGTAATCCGTGCATACGGAGTCCGGGTCGGGACGGGGGCAGCGGCGAGCACCAGTTTCGCAGTCAACGTGAAGTTCGGCTGCGACACCTGGGATTTCGAGTCGCTGCCGTCCCTCAGCTCGGGTAGCTCCGGAAGCTGACATCGCGACCAGCGGAGCGTGAGCGCCTGCCCCGTCGTTAGCCGCGGCGGGGCAGGCGCATCGGTCTCAGGACTCGGTGAGATCAACGGGTCGCCTGCCCGCCAGCCGGGTGACCCGCAGCCACACCGCGAATCCCCACACCACGAACGCACCGTAGACGAGGTACAGCACCGCCGACGGGTAGTAGCCGGCCAGGAACAACTGCGGAACACCGACGGCGTCGACCGCGATCCAGATCAGCCAGAACTCGGTCCAGCCGCGGGCCATCCCGTAGGTGGCGAGCAGCGACCCGGTGAAGATCCAGGCCTCCGGCCACGGCCCGTACGAGCCGATCCGCTCGAAGATCTGCGCACACACCGCCGTGCCGAGCACCATTGCCGCGACCAGCAGCACCCGGTCGCGGCGCGGCGCCCAGTGCGGCAGCACCGCCTGCCCGGACTCGTGCCGGGACCGCAGCCATCGCGCCCAGCCGTACACGCTGACCGAGATGAACATCAGCTGCCGTCCGGCCTGCCCGTACAGGTTCAGCTCCTGCGGGGTGTGGAAGAGCGCACCCATGAACACCGTGAACAGCAGCGCGTTGCCCGCGATGCCGATCGGCCACGCCCACAGCACCCGCTTCATGCCGCCGATCGCGGACGCGATGCCGAACCCGTTGCCGATGATCTCGCGCCACAGGATGGTCGCGCCGCCGAGGCGGAGTTGGGCGTCGAACAGCGCGACGAGCGGGTTCACTAGTCGGCGGTGGCGACGAGCGGCTCGAGGGTCAGGTCGGGATGCTCCTTCTGGATGTACTGCAGCCGCCACTTGTCGCTGACCAGGGCGAGCATGACGCCGTCGGAACGGGTGAACACCTCGACGCCCCGCTGGCGGCCGAGTTCGACGGCGGACTCGGCGTCGGTGCGCCGCGCCAGCTGGTAGGGCAGCCCCTCCATCCGCGCCTCGACGTTGAACTCGGCCTTCATCCGGGCCGCGACGACCTCGAACTGCATCGGCCCGACGGCCGCCATCACCGGCGACGCGTCGCCGCGGATGTCGTTGCGCAGGATCTGCACCACACCCTCGGAGTCGAGTTGTTCCACGGCCCGCCGGAACTGCTTGTACTTGCTCGCGCTCTCCGCCCGCAGCGTCGAGAAGTGCTCCGGGGCGAACGACGGGATCGGCGGGAACTCCACCTTGGTCTCGGTGAACAGGGTGTTGCCGGGGGCGAGCGCGGTCGCGTTGACGAGGCCGACGACGTCGCCGGGGTAGGCGCTGTCGACGGTGGACCGTTCCCGACCGAACACGGTCTGCGCGTACTTGGTGGCGAACGGCTTGCCGGTCTGCGCGTGCGTGACGACCATGCCGCGTTCGAAGACCCCGGACACGACGCGCATGAACGCGAGCCGGTCCCGGTGGGCGGTATCCATGCCCGCCTGCACCTTGAACACGACAGCGCTGAACGGGTCGGTCACCTCGCGCGGGGCCCCGGCGATGTCGTCGCGGGCCCCCGGCGACGGGGCAAGCGCGACGAGGGTGTCGAGGATCTGCCGGACGCCGAAGTTCAGCATCGCGGACGCGAAGATCACCGGCGACGTTTGGCCGGCGAGGAACATCTCCTGGTCGTGGTCCTGCCCGGACGCGGACAGCAGCTCGCTCTCCTCGACCGCGGTCGCCCACGCCTCGCCGTCCCGGTCGGCGGCGAGGTCGGCATCGAGGATCTCCTCGGGCGCGATCTTCGCGCCGCCAGCGGTGCGGGTGAAGCGAACATACTCGCGGGGGGCGCCGTCCGCCCCGCGGCGCAGCAGGCCGCGGAAGTCGCCCGCGATGCCCACTGGCCAGTACAGCGGAGTCGGGGTCAGGCCGATCCGGTCCTGGATCTCGTCGAGCAGTTCCAGCGGCGACTGGCCGGGCCGGTCCCACTTGTTGATCACGGTGACGACCGGGATGCCGCGGTGCCGGCACACCTGGAACAGCTTGAGGGTCTGCGGCTCGAGACCCTTCGCGGCGTCGATCAGCATGACCGCGGCGTCGACGGCGGTGAGCACCCGGTAGGTGTCCTCGGAGAAGTCGGAGTGGCCGGGGGTGTCGACCAGGTTGACGACGTTCGGGTCCTCGTCCGGGTCCGTCTCCGGGGACTTGTAGTTGAACTGCAGCGCGGTGGAGCTGACGGAGATGCCGCGCGCCTTCTCCATTTCCATCCAGTCGGACACCGTCGACTTGCGGCCCGCCTTGCCGTGCACGGCACCCGCCTCGGCGATCATCTTCGCGTGCAGGGCGAGCGCCTCGGTGAGCGTCGACTTGCCCGCGTCGGGGTGGGAGATGACCGCGAAGGTGCGCCTGCGCCCGGCCTCCGCGGCGAGCGCCTTGACGGACTTGTCGGGGGCGGCGGTCGTCGACGCGGGCTCGGTCACCGAAATCTTCCTCACTACGGACTGGGGTCTGCTCGTCGGGCGTGCGGGCAGTGGCGATACGCCGGTTCTCCAGGTTACCCGCAGCGGGATCGTCCGTTCCGACACGCATCACCGAACCCGGGGCGCATGCTTTGGGTGTAACACCACGGCCGGTGTGGCGTATAACACAACAGCGGCGATCGAGGGTTGTGCGTGTGGGGACCCGGTGGGGAGTGCGCGATGAGCAGATTCACCGACGAGATGTACGAAACCTCCGCGACCAGCAGTCGAGGGCTGGTCACCGGTGAGCCCGATGCCCCGATGCGGCAGACCTGGGGCCGGATCCACCTCCGCGCTCGACGGGTGGCGGGCGGGCTCGCCGCGGCGGGCGTCGGACCGGGCGACGCGGTCGCCGTCCTTGCCGGGCTGCCCGCCGACATCGCCCCGGTATGCCAGGCGATCTGGATGCGCCGCGCGGCGGTCACGATGCTGCACCAGCCGACCCCCCGCACCGACCTCGAGGTGTGGGCACGGGACACCGAGCTCGTGGTGACGATGATCGGTGCGCACGCGGTGGTGCTCGGTGCCCCGTTCGACGCGGCCGCGCCCGTCCTCGCGGCCCGCGGAATCACCGTCCTCCCCGTCGACCGGCTGCTCGCCGGACACCCGGTCGACGCACTCGACGCGCACGAATCCGATGTGGCGTTGCAGCAGTTGACATCCGGATCCACCGGATCGCCGAAGGCGGTGCGGATCACGCACGCGAACTTCTACGCGAACGCGTGCGCCATGGTGAACCGGCTCAAGGTCGACGTCGAGAACGATGTGATGATCAGCTGGCTGCCCCTCTTCCACGACATGGGCATGGTCGGCTTCCTCACCCTGCCGATGCAGATGGGCGCCGAGGTTGTCGTCGTCACCCCGCTCGAGTTCCTGCGCGCCCCGCTGCTGTGGGCGGACCTGATCGGTCGATACCGCGGAACGGTGAGCGCAGCACCGAATTTCGCGTACTCGTTGCTGGCGCGGCGGCTGGAGCAGGCGCCCGACGGGGCGTACGACCTGTCGTCAATGCGCTGCCTGCTCAACGGGGCCGAACCGGTGGACGCGGACACCATGCTTGCCCTCGCCGCGGCGGGCGAGCGGTTCGGTCTGGACCCGGCGGCGCTGGCCCCGACCTACGGGATGGCGGAGGTGACGCTCGCGGTGTCGTTGCCGTCGCCGGGGCGGGGGATGGTCCTCGACCTCGTCGATCCCGACCTGCTTGACGCGATGCGCAGCGCCGTCCCCTCGACGCGGCACAACGCACGCAGAATGGTCACCCTCGGCAAGATGGTGTCCGACCTCGAGGGGCGCGTCGTGGACGAGGAGCGCAGGGACCTGCCCGCACGGAACGTCGGGGTGATCGAGGTCCGCGGCCGGTCCGTCACACCCGGCTACCTCACCGTCGACGGCCCGCGTCCCGCGCAGGACGCGGACGGCTGGCTCAGCACCGGTGACGTCGGGTACTTCACCGAGGACGGTCTCGTCGTGGTGTGCGGCCGGGTCAAGGACGTCATCATCATGGGCGGCCGCAACGTCTATCCCACCGACATCGAACGGGCCGCGTTGACGGTCCGCGGCGTGCGCCCGGGCAACGCGGTCGCGGTGCGGCTCGACGCAGGGAACCGGCGTGAGTCGTTCGCCGTCGCCGTCGAGACCAATGCGATCGACGACCCGGCGGAGGTGCGACGCATCGAGCACGAGGTGGTGCACGCCGTCGTCACCGAGATCGGGGTGCGGCCCCGCACGGTCGCGGTGCTCGGGCCGGGCAGCATCCCGAAGACGTCCTCCGGCAAGCTGCGCCGCTCCCATTCGGCCGCGCTGCTGCGTGGATGACCGATCAGGTCAGGTGATGCGCGAACGCGAACGCCGCCGCAGCGGTCCGGGAGGTGACGTTCAGCTTGCCGAAGATGTTCGACAGGTGCCGTGCCACCGTCTTCTCGCTGAGCACCAGCTCGGCGGCGATCGCCGGGTTGGTTCGGCCGGCGGCGACGAGCCGCAGCACCTCCAGTTCGCGAGCGGTGAGCCCGCCGGGTGTGGCCGGTCGCAGCAGCATGTCCACCTCGTGCTCGGCGGGGGCGGCGCCGATGGTGTGGAAACACCTTCTGGCGGATTCGAATTCGGTGATCGCGGAGGTCTCGTCGCCGAGGTCGCGCAGCGCGCAGCCGATCCGGACCCGGCAGCGTGCCGCCTCGTACCGGGACCCGAGGTCGTGCCAGCCGCGCGCCGCCCGGCGGAGATGGGCAATCGCGGTGGCCGGCTCCGATCGGGCTGCGGCGACCCGCCCCGCCGCCGCGTTCGCGGCCGCGCGCACCGCGTCCACCCCGAAGCGTTCGGCCGTCGCGGACAGCTCCGCGGCGCATACCGACGCCTCGTCGATCTCGCCGGCGGCGAGCAGGATCTCGACCGCGGCGGGCAGCACCGAGCAGCGGTGCACGGGGTCGGCGCGTTCGGCGAGCAGCCGCCGGGCCGCGCCGAGGGCCGCGGCGGTGCGGCCGCGGGCGAGCCACAGCAGCGCCATGCCGGGCTGCGGCTCATGCCCGTACTCGACTGCCTGCGCGTACGCGGCGGCGGCCGCGTCGTAGTCGCCACGCAACCGCAGCACGTCCGCGCGTTCGGCGGTCGCCAGTCCGGCGGCGACCGGGGTGTCGGCCGCCAGGTAGCGGCGCACGGCAACGTCGAACTCCTCGAGGGCAGCATCGAAGGCGCCGCGCCAGCGCATGATCTGCCCGCGGTGCACCGCGCACTGCCCGGCGAAAGCGATCAGGCCGGGCTGACGTTCGCACCAGGTGGTCAGCGCCATCGTCCATTCGGACATCCGGCCGATGTCGGCGATCTCCTGGCAGCCCTCGATGACCGTGCAGTAGACGTAACCGGCGAAGACGGTCGACACCTCGCCGCCGGAGATCGCGACCATCGCCTCGTCGAGCAGGGCGACGCCCTCGGGCACCGCCCCCGCGTACAGGTCTAGGCGACCGCGCGCGGACAGGCCCATCGCGATCAGGTCGGGGTCCTCGAACCGTCGGCCGTGCGCGACGATGTCGTCGGCGCGGGCGGCCGCGTTGGCGAAGTCGCTGGCGGACAGGCTGCGGTACATCAGCGCGATCTGCAGGTATCCGCGCTCCACGACGTCGCCGGGCACCTCGGCCAGCAGTCGCTGCGCCCGCTCGACCCAGCCGTTGCCGACCGCCACCTCCCCGGTGGTCAGCAGCAGCATTGCGAGCTGGACCGCGCAGCCAGCGGCCCCGGTCCGGTCGCCGGACTCGAGACGCAGTTGGCAGGCGCGCTGCCAGGCGGCGACGCAGTCGTTCTTCCGGCCCGTCAGGTGCGCTGCCGCTGCCAGCCGGGCGAAGTCGTCTCCGTCGAGGGCGGTGGCGACAGCGGCATCGCTCAGCGCTTCGTACGCCGCGACCCATTCTCGGCGTTCGTAGGATTCCCGCGCCCGCACCAGGCGTTCGACCACGCCCACGTGTCGAGGATACGGCGATCAGGCAGCCTGCTGAACAGGCCGGCGGATGCCGGTGCGGTCGGCGATCCTGCGCGCGACGTAGTCGGCGTCCCGTCCGACGCCGGGAAACACCATGGAACTGAACGCGTACTGGAAGCTGAGCCCGCAGAAGTACAGCCCCGGTACGTCCGCCGCCTCGCCCCGATACTCGCGCGGCCAGCCGTCGTCGCCGATCACCGGCGGCTCGATCCAGTCGAACACCTGACGGAACCCGGTGCACCACACGATGTTCCGGACGTCGAGGACGCTTCCGTCCTCGAGTGCGGGCCGGCCGTCGACGGACCCGGACACCCGGGCGGTGGTCCGGCGCACGCCGACGCGGGCCAGGTCCGCGCGCTTGACCCGGAGCATCGGTCCGCCGTGGAAGCGGATCGCGGTCATCTCCTTGCGGCCGAGCGGGGTCCGCCGGGTGAGCAGGTGCCGCCACGCGAACACCAGGACCGGGAGCGCGAGCCGGATCCGGCGCGAATCCCACGGCAACGGGATCTGACCGCAGTCCCGTCCAGCCAGGGTAGTCGCACGCGTGCCGGCCAGTTCGTAGGCGATGTCGGTGCCGGAATGCGACGCGCCGACCACCAGCGCCGGGCCGGGGAGCAGTTGGCCGGGGCGCCGGTAGTCGCTCGAGTGCAGTTGCCGGATGTCCGGGGACAGCTCGGCGGCCACGTCGGGGACGTGGGCGGTGCGGCCGAAGGTGCCGGTCGCGACGACGATGTTGTCGCAGGTGATGGTGTCGCCGTCGAGCGAGGCGGCGAACCCGCCGCCGGGTCGGGAGGTGAGCCGGTTCACGGCGGTGCTCAGCCGCACCGGAAGGTCCCAGTGCAGGGCGTAGCGTTCGAGGTAGTCGGCGACCTCGTCCTTGCCCGGGTAGTGCCAGCGATCCTCCGCGGGGAACGGCAGCCCGGGCAGGCCGTCGTACTTCGCGGGCGTGTAGAGCCGAAGTGAGTCGTAGTGCTGGCGCCAGTTGTCGCCGATCCGGTCCTGCCGATCCACGATCAGGCAGTCCCGGCCCCGCCGCTGCAGGTGGTAGCCGGTGGCCAGGCCAGCCTGTCCGGCCCCGACGATGAGCGTCTCGATGTGCTGCGCGGTCATGGTGTCCTCCCGTGTCGGTGGACACTCCACGCTAGGAAGTGGGGGCCGCTGCCCGCGTCGGGCGAATCACCCATCTGCCGCCCCACCTCCGTGAGTACTTTCGGCCCACAGGGGGGCCAGAAGGACTCACGGGCGCGGGGCGCCTAGTGCAGCTGGTTCTGTGCCGTTTCGAGGCCGACGCGAAGCAGCAACTCCACCGCGTCGGCCGCCTCCTCGCGGACCAGGTCCAGTTCCTTCCGCTCGACCGAGGAGAACGGCTTGAGCACGTAGTCGGCGGGGTCCATCCGGCCCGGCGGTCGGCCGATGCCGACCCGGGTGCGCAGGTAGTCCTTGGTGCCGAGGGCCTGCGAGATCGAGCGCAGCCCGTTGTGGCCGCCCTCGCCGCCGCCGAGCTTGAGCCGCAGCGTGCCGTAGTCGAGGTCGAGTTCGTCGTGCACCACGACGAGATTCGCCGGTGCGACGGAGAAGAACCGGGCGAGTGCGGCGACCGGCTTCCCGGACAGGTTCATGTAGGAGCGCGGCTTCGCGAGAATCACCTGACGGCCGGCGAGCCGGACGGTGACGGCGTCGGATCCGGACTTCTTGTGCGCGCTGAACCGGGACCGTTCCCTGGCGGCGAGGGTGTCGACGACCATGAATCCGATGTTGTGCCGGGTCTTCTCGTACTGGGGTCCGGGGTTACCCAGCCCGACGACGAGGGCGGTGTCGGTCGAGTCGCTCAACGCTGACGGTCCTGTCCTTCGAATGCGCGACGACGCGCCGCCCGGTGCGGGCGACGCGTCGTCGACGTCAACTGATGTGGTCCGAGCGGGTGGATCAGGCCTCTGCGGCTTCGCCCTCGGCTGCCTCGGCGGCGGCCTCTTCGCCCGCGCCCTCGAGGGACTCGGCGGACGGGGCCTCGACGATGTTCACGAGCAGCAGCTCGGCGTCGTCGGCGAGGGTGGCGCCGGTGGGCAGCTCGACGCCGCCAGCCAGGACCTGGGTGCCTGCCTTGGCGCCCTCGATGGAGATCTCGACCTGCTCGGGGATGTGCAGGGCCTCGACCTCGAGCTTGATGGTGGTGACGTCCTGGGTGACCAGGGTGCCGGAGGCGGCCTCACCGGTGAGGACGACGGGCACCTCGACGGTGACCTTCTCGCCCTTCTTCACGACCAGCAGATCGGCGTGCTCGATGTGGCGGCGGATCGGGTGGACGACGACCGACTTGGTCAGCGCGAGCTGCTCGGTGCCCTCGATGTCCAGGGTGACGACCGCGTTGGTGCCGTGCGCGCGCAGGATCGCGGCGAACTCGCGGGCGTTCACGCTCAGGTGCTGCGGGTCGGTGCCGTGGCCGTACAGCACGGCGGGCACGTTGCCGTCGCGGCGGGCGCGACGGGCGGCACCCTTGCCGAACTCGGTGCGGACGGCGGCCTTGAGGTTGTTGACATCTGTCGACATGGGAATCGGCTCCTACGGATCACATCAGTGTTTGCAAGTCGGATGTCATCTCGAACGGGGGGCGACGGACGCGCACGGCCCCGGAGCAGGTGCTCGTTGGGAATCAGCCATGGCCGCGTCGATCACGGTGAGCCTGCGTAAGCGGGTTCACCCTCGCCGAGACAACGCGAGACAGCTTACCCGACGGGGCGGGGCGGCCGCCACTGCCGGGCAAGTGCCCGCACCCCGGGGCTGGTGGACCGTCGGAGGAAGGTGCTGTCGGCGAGGCGGTCGACGTCGCCGAGGGCGACCGTGAACTGCACCGACCCCGCGAGACGGTAGGGCCGACCGTCGACGACGGAGCCGAGGACGCGGCGCAGCCGGGAGATCTCGGCGCGCACCGCAACGGCGTGGTCGGGGTCCCCGTAGAGGCCGGTGCTGAGGTCGGCAACGGACAGGCCGTCGCGGCCGCTGTGGTGCAGGAGCAGCAGGATCTCCGCGTGCCTGCCCGACAGCGGGGCCCGCCAGGTGGCGTCGTCGCCGGTCACGACGACGACCGGCGGGCCGGACAGGTCCAGTTCCATCGTGATGCGGGTGTCCGGGCCGGCCTGCCGCACCAGCCAGCCGTCGCCGACGCGTTCGGGCGTGCAGGCGCCGAGCCCGGGGACGGTCAGGGTGCGGTCCGCGCTGGGAGCCGGGATCCGCTTGGTCGCCGCGACCCCGGCGCAGTGCGCGACCCAGCCGTTATCGTCGACCAGCAGCACCGGCCCCGACGTCGACGCCAGCGCGGGCGCCGCAACGGCGCGCAGCCGGTCGAGCCGCGCCTCGTGATGCCGCCACAGCTGCGCCTCCGCGAGCCGCACCGCGGTCTCGACGAGCGCGGTGACCGCCGGGTGCAGGGTCAGGGCCGGGCCGCTGACGTCGACGACGCCGAGCAGGTCGCCGGTGCGAGGGTCGTGAATCGGGGCGGCGGTGCAGTACCAGGGGTGCTGCGTCTGCTCGAAGTGCTCACCGGAGAACAGTTGCACCGGTGCGCCTTCCGTGAGGGCGGTGCCGATCGCATTGGTGCCGACCGTTCGTTCCGTCCATTCGGCGCCCTCCAGGAAGCCGAGCGCGTCGGCCCGACCGCGGACCCTGGCCGAGCCGGACCGCCACAAAATGATGCCGTCGGCGTCGGCCACCACCATCAGCATGTGCGACGCCTCGGCGACCGCGGCGATCACCCGGTTGAGGTCGGCGATCACCTCGGCCAGCGCGGACCGGCGCCTGCGGTTTTCGATCTCGTCGAGGGGGAGCAGCGTGCGGGTGTTGCCGCCGTCCGGTGCGAGCCCGGATTCGAGGACCCGACGCCACGACCGCTGCACCACCGCGCGCGGCCGCAGTGCGGGGCGGCCGCCTCCGATCACGGCGTCGTGCATGCGGACCAGGTCGCGCGCGTGCCGGGACAGGTCCGTCCCCGGCGTGATCGCGCCGAATCCGGGTGCGCCGACCATCCCCACGACCTCCGCCTCCGTTGGTGGTTCCGCGAGCATATGCCCGCCCTGTGTCGGGTGTCACATGCCCCGCGTCGGTGCTGCAACGCGCTGCAACGCTTGTCGGCCGCCGCCTTCGCGAGTGTGCTCTGCATCACAGCACAAACGGAAGGATGGCGTCATGACCCAGACACTCGATCCGGTCACCACACCCGGCACCGGCACCCCGCGGGAGCGCGTCGACGCCTGGCTGGCGGCGTTCGAGACCGCGCTCGCGGCCAGGAACGTGGCGGCCGCGGCAGGCCTGTTCGCCACCGACAGCTTCTGGCGCGACCTCGTCTCGTTCACCTGGAACCTCAAGACGGTCGAGGGGCGCGAGGGCGTCGCGGCGATGCTGCGGGACCGGCTCGACGACACCGATCCGTCCGGCTTCCGCGTCCTCGAGGAGCCGACCGAGGCGGACGGGGTGGTCACCGCCTGGATCGCATTTGAGACCGCCACCGGCCGCGGGGAGGGACACCTGCGCCTGCGCGACGATCTCGCGTGGACGCTGCTGACCACCCTTCAGGAGCTGAAGGGGCACGAGGAGGGTCAGGGCGCGCGCAGGCCGAAGGGGGCAGCGCACGGCGCCGACCGGGACCGGGTCACCTGGGCGGAGCAGCGGGAGATCGAGGAACGCGAGCTCGGCTACACGGCGCAGCCGTACGTGGCGATCGTCGGCGGCGGGCAGGGCGGCATCGCGTTGGGGGCGCGGATGCGTCAGCTCGGGGTTCCGACGCTGGTGCTCGACAAGCACGACCGGCCCGGCGACCAGTGGCGGGGCCGCTACAAGTCGCTGTGCCTGCACGACCCGGTCTGGTACGACCACCTCCCGTACCTACCGTTCCCCGACAACTGGCCGGTGTTCGCGCCGAAGGACAAGATCGGTGACTGGCTGGAGATGTACACGAAGGTGATGGAGGTGCCGTACTGGTCGAAGACCACGTGCACGTCCGCGTCCTACGACGAGAAGACGGGCACCTGGACGGTCGAGGTGGAACGCGACGGTGAACCGATCACGTTGCGGCCCAAGCAGTTGGTGCTCGCGACCGGGATGTCGGGCAAGGCGAACGTGCCGACCTTCCCCGGGATGGAGAGGTTCCGGGGCGACCAGCACCACTCCAGCGCGCATCCGGGCCCGGACGCCTACGCGGGCAAGAAGGCCGTCGTGATCGGTGCAAACAACTCCGCCCACGACATCTGCGGGGCGCTGTGGGAGCACGGCGCGGAGGTGACGATGGTGCAGCGGTCCTCGACGCACATCGTCAAGTCGGATTCGCTGATGGACCTCGGCCTCGGTGACCTGTACTCGGAACGAGCCCTCGCCGCCGGAATGACCACGCACAAGGCGGATCTGACGTTCGCGTCGCTCCCGTACCGGATCATGCACGAGTTTCAGATTCCGATCTACCAGGCGATCCGCGAGCGGGACAGGGACTTCTACGATCGGCTCGAGGCGGTCGGCTTCGACCATGACTTCGGCGACGACGGTTCCGGGCTGTTCATGAAGTACCTGCGGCGCGGGTCCGGCTACTACATCGACGTCGGCGCCGCCGAACTCGTTGCGAACGGCGACATCGCGCTGGCACACGGCAACGTCCGGGAGCTCACCGAGACGTCGGTGATCCTTGAGGACGGCACCGAACTCGAGGCCGACGTGGTGGTCTACGCGACCGGCTACGGCTCGATGAACGGCTGGGTCGCGGACCTGATGGGGCAGGAGGTCGCCGACCGGGTCGGCAAGTGCTGGGGTCTCGGGTCGGACACCACGAAGGATCCGGGTCCGTGGGAGGGCGAGCAGCGCAACATGTGGAAGCCGACCCGGCAGGAGGCGCTGTGGTTCCACGGCGGCAACCTGCACCAGTCGCGGCACTACTCGCTGTACCTGGCGCTGCAACTCAAGGCCCGGTACGAGGGCATCCCCACCCCGGTGTACGGGCTGGCGGAGGTGCATCACCTCAGCTGAGCCGGGGCGCGGGCGTCGCGGGTGGCTACAGCCCCGCGACGGCCGCGACCAGGCGTTCGAGGTCCTCGAAGGTGTTGAAGTAGTGCGGCGACGCGCGCAGGACACCGTCGAGTCCACGTCGGGTCATGTCCACGTAGGTCGAGCCCCGACCGCTGACGGTCACCGTGATGTTCTTCTCCGCCAACATCTCCCGTGCGGTGGCCGGATCGACGCCGTCGACGGTGAACGAGACGATGCCGCTGCGATGGCCGCCGAGGTCGCGGACGGTCACCCCGGGGAGCGAGGCGAGCTCGGTGCGGGCGAACTCGGCCCGCGCCGACACCGCGGCCGCGACCTCGTCGACGCCGAGGGCGAGCAGGTACCGCACCGCCGCGCCGAGCCCGAGACGCCCGGCGACCGAGCACTCCCAGAACTCGAACCGGGACGCGTCCGGGGCGAGCCGGTAGCCGGACGCCTCCGCCCACTGCGCGCCGTGCAGGTCGAGCGCGGCCGGCTCCATCGTCCGGGCCAGTTCGGGTCGCAGGTACAGGAACCCGGTGCCCCGCGGGCCCCGCAACCACTTCCTCCCGGTGGCGGACAACGCGTCGACCCCGAGGACGCCGACGTCGACCGGGATCTGGCCGACGGACTGGCAGGCGTCGAGCAGCACCAGGGCGCCGACCGCGTGCGCGAGATCGACGACCTCCCTGACGGGATTGAGCAGTCCGCCGTTGGTCGGGGCGTGCACCAGCGAGACGATCCGCACCCGCTCGTCCAGCATCCGGTGCAGCGCGTCCAGGTCGACGTCGCCTGCCGGGGTGGACGGCACCACCTCGACGCTCGCCCCCGACGCGCGGGCCCGCTGCAACGCGGCGATCGCGTTGCTCGCGTACTCGACCTCGGTGATCAGGATCCGGTCGCCCGCCGTCAACGGGACCGCGTAGAAGAAGTCGGCCCAGGCCCGGGTTGCGCTCTCGACCAGCGCGAGGTCGGACGGCTGCGCCCCGAGCAGTCGGGCCAGCGCGAGCTTGACCTCGGCGAGGTCGTCGGCGCGTTCGGCGGCGGCCAGGTAGCCGCCGATCTCCGCCTCGCGCCGCAGGTGCGCGACCGTTTCCTCGAGCACCGGGGTCGGTGGCAGCGACGACCCCGCACTGTCGAGGAACACCCGATCCAGGCAGCCAGGGGTGTCGGTACGGACGCGGTCCTGATCGAGCATCGGGTCCTCCCACGCTGGTCGCCGGCTGGCATCGACGCTACCCGCGCGTTCCGGGTGGCGCGGGTGACACGGACGGCGGAACCGGTCTAGTGTCGGTCACGTTCTGCGATCCGTACTGCCGCACGAGTGCCGTCCGATGATCGGAGCAGGCGATGACCATGGCGACCCACACGGGACCCGGTCGGCTCACCACTAGGGCCGCCGCGGAGGCCTATGTCGGTGGCGTCTGCTTCAAACTCGGCCCGCCGCGCCTGATCGGGGCCGAACTGGAATGGCTGACCCGATCACCCGACGGCCACCGCCCTGCCCTCGCCGACTTCCGGGCCGCGCTCGGATCGCACGCCCCGACCACCGTCGATGCCCGCTCGCCTGCGGATCCGCTGCCCGCGGGTAGCCGCGTCACCCTCGAGCCGGGCGGCCAGGTCGAACTCTCCAGCCCCCCACTGCCGTCGGTGGCGGAGCTGTGCGAGGCCCTCGCCTCGGACACCGCGCACCTGCGCGGACTGCTCGACCGGTCCGGGATCGCGATGCATGATGCGGCGGCGGACGTGGAGCGGCGTGCCCAGCGGATCCTTCCCGCCCCCAGATATTCTGCGATGCAACGACGTTTCGACCGGATCGGTCCGTTCGGTCGACTGATGATGTGCAACACCACCGCCACCCAGATCAGCGTCGATGCCGGCGCGGATCCGGCGGACGTGGCGGCCCGCTGGACGGCACTGCACGCGATGGGGCCGGCGTTGCTCGCCGCGTTCGCGTGTTCCCCCAGGCTGCGGGGGGCTCCCGATGGCGAGTGGGCGTCGCAGCGGATGCGGACCTGGTTCGAGCTCGACCACGGCCGCACCTCCCCACCCCCGATGGCAGAGCCGATCGCGGGCTACGCGCGGTGGGCGCTCGACGCCCCACTGCTGTGCGTGCGAAACGGGTGCGGCGGCCGCGGTGACGACTGGTCGCTCGACCGGGACGCCAGCTTCGCGGCGTGGCTCGACGGGGAACTCGACGCGGAGATCGGGCGGCGACCCGATCGCGACGACCTGGACTACCACCTGACCACCCTGTTTCCTCCGGTGCGCGCGGGCGGACACGTCGAGGTGCGGTATCTCGACGCTCAGCCCGGCGGCCTGTGGCGGGTGCCGATCGCGGCGCTCGGTGCGCTGCTCGGCGATCCGCGGACGGTCGCGGCGGCGACGGTGCTGGCGTCGGGGACCGTCGGACGCTGGCGGGATGCCGCCGAGTTCGGCCTCCGGGATCGGGAGATTCGTTCCGTGGCAGCGGATCTCCTCGACCTCGCCGCGGAAGGAGCGGAGTCCTGTGCCGGGGACCTCGCCGCAGCGGCCCGCCGATGTCGTCGCGGTCGCTCGGTCGCCGAGGCGGTCGCCGATGCATGACGAGACGGCGACACCCGAGCAGATCAGGGCGACGCTCGCCGGGCACCTGGCCCGGGCCCGCGACCGCAGTCGAGCGCTGACCGAGTGTGTCGACGACCGGGACCTGATCGCGCAGCACTCCCCGCTGATGTCCCCGCTGGTGTGGGATCTCGCGCACATCGGCAACCAGGAGGAACTGTGGCTGGTTCGGGACGTCGGCGGGCGTGCTCCGCTGCGCCGTGACATCGACGACCTCTACGACGCGTTCCAGCACGCGCGCTCCGCGAGACCGTCACTGCCGCTGCTGGATCCGGGTGAGGCACGCGGCTACGTCGGGCAGGTGCGGGAGATGACGTGGGACGTTCTGGACCGCTCACCGCTGGCGGGCCGACGCCTGGAGCGGGACGGGTTCGCGTTCGCGATGATCGCCCAGCACGAACAGCAGCACGACGAGACGATGCTCGCCACCCACCAGTTGCGCAGCGGCACCCCGGTGCTGACGGCGGCCCCCGCCCCCGGCGCGGTTGTGGACGTCGCCGGAGAGGTGACGCTCCCCGGCGGCGAGTTCGAACTGGGCACCTCCACCCATCCCTGGGCGCTGGACAACGAACGGCCCGCGCACCGGGTCTCGCTGCCGCCCTTCGTGATCGACGCGGCTCCGGTGACCAACGCCCGCTACCTGGAATTCATCGCCGACGGCGGCTACGACCGCCCCGAGCTGTGGAGCACTCGGGGCTGGGCGCACCGGTCGGACGAGTCGCTCGAGGCGCCGCAGTTCTGGGAACGGGACACCTCCGGCACCTGGTGGCGTCGGGTGTTCGGGGTGATGACCCCGGTGAACCCGCGGCAGCCGGTGACGCACGTTTGCTACTTCGAGGCGCAGGCCTTCGCGCGGTGGGCGGGGGGTCGACTGCCAACGGAGGCGGAGTGGGAGTTCGCCGCCCGGTGGGACCCGGCGACGGGACGATCCCGCCGATTCCCCTGGGGCGATGCCGAACCCACCGCGGAGCATGCGAATCTCGGGCAGCGGCACCTTGAGCCGGCGGAGGTCGGTGCCTACCCCGGCGGGGCGTCCCCGTCCGGCGTGCACCAGCTGATCGGCGACGTATGGGAGTGGACGAGTTCGGACTTCCGCCCCTATCCGGGATTCGCGGCGTTCCCGTATCGGGAATACTCGGAGGTCTTCTTCGGCGGCGACTACCGGGTGCTGCGGGGTGGGTCGTTCGGCACCGACCCGGTGGTGTGCCGGAGCACCTTCCGGAACTGGGACCACCCGATCCGCAGGCAGATCTTCGCCGGCTTCCGGTGTGCGCGCGATGTGTAGGCATCTGGCGTATGTCGGCCCGCCGAGGTCGGTGGCCGAGGTGATCACCGGCGGCACCCACAGCCTGTTCCGGCAGTCCTGGGCGCCGACCGACATGCGGGGCGGCGGCACGGTCAACGCCGACGGATTCGGCGCGGCGTGGTGGCCGGACGGCGCCGCCCCCGCGGTGGCGTACCACAACGCGAGCCCGATCTGGTCGGATCCCGCGGTTGTCGGGGTGCTCGCGCAGGTGCGGTCGTCCGCGGTCGTCGGTGCGGTCCGGTCGGCCACCGAGGGGATGCCGCTGTCGCGGGAGGCGTGCGCCCCGTTCCTCCACGAACGGTGGGTATTCAGCCACAACGGGCGGATAGCCGGGTGGCCGGGGTCCGTCGCGGCGATCGCGGAGTGGCTGCCCGCGGTGGAGTTGCTGACGATGCCCGCGTTGACGGATTCGGCGTTGCTGTGGACCCTGCTGCGGCGCCGCCTCGCGGTGTCGTCGCCCGCGGACGCGCTGCGCGAGCTGGTCGTGGAGGTCGTGGCTGCGGCGCCGCGCTCGCGGCTGAATCTGCTGCTCAGCGATGGTACCGGGGTGTGGGCGACGGCCGTCGATCATGCCCTGTCCGTGCGGGTGGACGAGTCAAGCGCGGTGGTGGCGTCGGAACCGACCGATGACCGCGACGGCTGGGTTGCGGTGCCGGACGGGCACGCGGTGCAGGCGCGTCCGGGGCACCTGGAGATCACCGATCTGGCGATACCGGAGTGGGAAGGGGCGGGACGGGCATGATCGAGCCGACGATCGAGGTGCACCTGGTGCCGGAGCAGGTGGAGGCGAACCTGCGAACCGACGCGCAGATCGGGTTGACGGCGACACCGAAGTGGCTGCCACCCAAGTGGTTCTACGATGCGCATGGCAGCGAACTGTTCGAGGAGATCACCCGGTTGCCGGAGTACTACCCGACGCGGACCGAGCGGGAACTGCTGCGGGTCAGCGCCGCGGACATCGCGGCGGCCGCCTCGGCAGAGGTGCTGGTGGAATTGGGGGCGGGGTCGTCGGAGAAGACCCGGCTGTTGTTGGCCGCGCTCACCGACCACGGAACCCTGGAGCAGTATGTCCCGCAGGACTTCTCGGTGGCGGCGCTGGAGTCGTCGGTGCACGAGCTGGCGCGCGACTTCCCGTCGCTGGCGGTCCGGGGGGTGGTCAGCGACTTCACCGACACCCTGAACACCCTGCCGCGGGCGCGGGACGGCAAACGGATGATCGCGTTCCTCGGGGGGACGCTGGGCAACCTTGTTCCGGACGAGCGTGCCGAGTTCCTCGCCTCGGTGGCGGGCGTGCTCGACGAGGGCGAGCAGCTGCTGCTCGGGGTCGGATTGGCGACCGACCCGGCGGTGATGGTTCCGGCCTACGACGATGCGGCGGGGGTGACGGCACGGTTCAACCTGAACGTGCTGGCGGTGCTCAATGACCGGCTGGGTGCGGACTTCGATCCGGACCGGTTTCGTCATGTGGCGCTGTGGGATTCACGCAACGAGTGGATCGAGATGCGGGTGGAGGCGCTCGCCCCGATGCGGGTGCGGATTCCGGCGCTCGACCTGGACGTGAGCTTCACGGAGGGGGAGCAGATGCGGACGGAGATCTCGGCGAAGCTGCACGTCGACGGCATCCGCAAGGAACTCGACGTGGCGGGCTTCGCGGGTGATCGGGTGTGGACCGATCCCCGGGAGCGCTTCGCGCTCGTCCTCGCCGATCGGGTCTGATTGCACCGAGGCCGGATCCGTCGTCGCTGAGGGGGCCTTCGACGGATCCGGCTCGGGGACTCAGACCACGGATCAGGCTGCGCTGAAGGAGGTCAGCGCGATGCCAAGGCCGACAACGGCGCCGAGGCCGACGATGACGCCGCCGACGCCACCGATGACCTTCTGCAGGTCGCCAGCGAGCTTGAGGTCTTCAGCGGTCGATCCCATGTGATTTCTCCTGTGATGTGGGGGTTGGTGACGCAGGTCTCATCGGCCAGCGCCGGGTAATTGGTATCACGGTTTGGGCACGGTGATAACCATGCAGATGAATATCCGGATAACTCTCACCGGGGCATGATGTGAGGGTGGCGAAGGAAATGTGTCTGCTTTGCCCCGTTTGACGGATTCGCCTGAGGCGTCACCTGCGGGTTTGGCGCGTCCGTTCGGGGCCGTGCGCGGGCCGTCCGGCCCGCGGGCGTCCCGGAGATTCATCCCGCTCAGCGGGACTGAAGGGTCGTCGGCGGCGGGTCGGCGTGCCTTCCGCTGCGTTTCGATCCCGTCCACCGGTGTCGTGTGACGGGAATAACGCGCGGTACGGAGAGGTTGTCGCCAGTACGCACATGACGACAGCCCGCCGGATGGCCGGGCGACGCGTCGGCGATGCGGACCTCGATCACCGCTACGCGCCGCGGCCTCCCGCTGGAGGGACGGCACCACCATGACAATGGCAACGACGGCCTGGCTCCTGGGATCGATCACCGCGGCGGCGATCGGCCTGGCGACTCCGCTGCAGGGGGCCACGCCGCCAGCAGGCCCGGACGCGACGACGGTGTCGGCCGCCCCGCGGTCGGCGGACGTAACGGACCGGGACGACGATCAGGATCGGCGCGACCGCATGGAGGAGCGCCGCGAACAGCGGGAGTTGGAGCGTGCGTGCGGGCTGGAGGAGGACGAGCCGGAACTCGTCCCGCTGCCCGCGCCGGAGGAGTGCGAGCTGCCGGGGGAGCCGATGTGGCTGAGCCCCGCCTTGCCCGCACCGGCCTGACCGGCAGGCAGCCCCGCCGGTCGCGGGCGGTGACCTACAGGATCAACTGCAGGTAGGTCATGTCGAGCCACCGGCCGAACTTGATCCCGACCTCGGGCATCACGCCGACCACCGTGAATCCGAACCGCTCGTGCAGGGCGATCGAGACGGTGTTGCCCGCCTCGATGCTGGCCACCATCACGTGGACCTGCCCGGCGCGGGCCCGGGAGACGAGTTCGGTCATCAGCGCGGACGCGACACCCCTGCGGTGATGGTCGGGGTGCACGTACACCGAGTTCTCGACCGTGTGCCGGTAGCCGCTCTTGGCGCGCCACACCCCATAGGAGGCATAGCCGGCGACGCGTCCGCCGGACACCGCGACGATCACCGGGAACCCGTTGGCGCGTCGATCCTCGAGCCAGGCCCGCCGGTCGGCGACGTCGACGGTCTCCTCGTCCCAGATCGCGGTGGTGTTGCGGACCGCCTCGTTGTGGATCTCGAGGATCCCGGGCAGGTCGGCGGCGCTGGCGTCGCGGATCTCGATGGTCACCGGATCATCGTGCCCGCTGTCAGCGTTGCGCGCTCAGTCGCGCCTTCTCCAGCGCGCCGAGGGTGCGCATGATCGTGGCCTTCTGCTTCTCCAGATCGCTGCGCCGGGCGCGGGCCGCGAGCCCGGACTGCTCGGCCACCTGGGCCAGCTGCGCGTCGACCTGAGTCATCTGGTCCAGCAGCGCAAGGGCGCGGGTCTGGATCTCCTCGAGGTCCACGGCGTCGGAGCGGACCGGCGCGGCAGCAGGCGTGGCCGCCGGGCGCGCGGCGCGGGGGGCCGTCGCGGTGCCGGAGGGGGCGGGTCGCGCTGCGGCAGCGGGGGACTCGGCGACGACGGCGGCGGCGCGGGGGCGCAACGCCTTGCGGACCAACGCCGGATCCGGCGGGGTGGCGAGCTTGATCTGGTTCAGCACCTGGCGGGCGTCACGGGCGGTGACCCGCCACTCGCGCTCTTCCTCGTCGTCGGACTGCAGGGTGCCGCCGAGGGGGCGCAGGCCGTACATCCCGAGGAACCGGCGTGCGCCCTCGATGATCTCTTCCTTCTCGCGGCACGTGCCGCAGCGCGGCTCGTTGCGATACATGTCGACCGACTCGTCGTCACCGCACCAGACGCAGGCTCCGGGAACCCAGGCTCGTCGAGGTTCGCGTCTGGCCGACATCATCGTTGTGGTTTCGGCCGGAGCGTCGAGAGTCTGCGCGTCAATCACGACGCATGACAATAAAGCAGACGATCGGGACCCTTCACACCGGCTCGGCATTGCACCTGGCGTTCTTCCCCCGGTCGTGATCAATCTCATGTTCGCTTGCGTGGAGCGGGCGTCCGTGCGCTGGCAGTAGTTGTCGCGCAAGAGGTTTGCGTCACGTCGTCGCGGGGTGGCGGTCAGTCGAGAACGTCGCCGAGCCAGTCGACGAGGGCCCGCATCGCGCCCCAGGCCTCGCGGACCTCACGCAGCGTCCGGGGACTGTCGATCCAGTCGGGTGAGGTGAACAGCAGGCCCGCGGTGAGCGTGCGGTGCCGCAGCAGCTCGATCCGCGGATGGTCCGCGCGGTAGCCGCGCGGGGCGGTCTTGAGTCGGTCGCCGCCGATCTCGAATCCGGCGGCCTCGAGGTCGGCGGTGATCGTCACCAGCTGGTCGCCGCGCAGGTCGGCGTCGACGGCGGTGCGGTAGCGGGCCAGCCGGTCCGGGGTGTGCGCCCAGTACCCGCCTGCCACGAACAGGCCGCGGGCATCGATCTGCACGTAGAAGCCGGTGCCGGGGCAGGCTTCGATGTACCCGCCCTGATGGGTCTTGTACGGCGACTTGTCCCGCGCGAACCGCACGTCGCGGTACGGCCGAAACACCTTGCCGGAACCGAAGTCCGGTTCCAACTCCTCGAGCAATGCGAGCATTGGAGCCCGCACCGACGCGTCGTAGACCGACCGGTGCGCGGTCCAGAAGCGCTTGCTGTTATCGGACTCGAGGTCCTCGTAGAAGTCGAGTGCCGCGACGGGGAATCCGGTGAACACACGAAAAGGCTACGCCCGTGCGCGCGTGCCGGGGCTCAGCCGCCGGACGCGGGCACGGGCGCCGAACGCCTACGCGATGCCGTTGAACAGCGAGGTCACCGAGCCGTTCTCGAAGACCTCCTTGATGGTGCGCGCGAGCAGCGGGGCGATGGACAGCACCGTCAGCGTCGGGAAGCGCTTGGACTCCGGGATCGGCAGCGTGTTGGTCGCGATGACCTCCTTCGCGCCGCAGGTCGCCAGGCGCTCGGCCGCCGGGTCGGAGAAGACGCCGTGCGTGGTTGCGATGATCACGTCGCCCGCTCCGGAGTCCTTGAGCACCTTCACCGCACCCGCGATGGTGCCGCCGGTGTCGATCATGTCGTCGATCAGGACGCAGGTCATGCCCTTCACGTCGCCGACGACGCGATTGGACTTGACCTGGTTCGGGACCAGCGGGTCGCGGGTCTTGTGCACGAACGCCAGCGGTGCGCCGTCGAGGGCGTCGGCCCACTTCTCGGCGACCTTGACGCGGCCCGCGTCGGGGGAGACCACGCAGATGTTCTCGGTGCCGTAGTTCTCCCGCACATAGCCGGCGAGCTGGCCGAGCGCGTGCATGTGGTCGACGGGTCCGTCGAAGAAGCCCTGGATCTGATCGGTGTGCAGATCGACGGTGATGATCCGGTCCGCGCCCGCGGTCTTGAGCATGTCCGCGATCAGGCGCGCGGAGATCGGCTCACGGCCGCGGTGCTTCTTGTCCTGGCGGGCGTACGGGTAGAACGGCAGGATCGCGGTGATGCGCTTCGCGGAGCCCCGCTTGAGCGCGTCGATCATGATCAACTGCTCCATCACCCACTGGTTCAGCGGCGCCGGGTGACTCTGCAGCACGAACGCGTCGGATCCGCGCACCGACTCCTCGAACCGGACGAAGATCTCGCCGTTGGCGAAGTCCGTCGCCGTCTGCGGGGTGACCTGGATGTCCAGTTCCTTCGCCACCTGCTCCGCCAGTTCGGGATGCGCGCGACCGGAGAAGAGCATCAGGTTCTTCTGGTTGTCGATCCAATTCGCGGTCACTGCTCTTCGCCGTCCTTGTTCGTGTCATCGTTGTGCTGCTGTGCGGTGGCCGCCGCCTCCGCGGCCGCCGTGCCGGGACGATTGCGTTCGACCCAACCCTCGATATTGCGTTGCTTGCCTCCGGAGACGGCCAGCGCCCCCGGCGGCACGTCCTCACGCAGGACGGTGCCTGCGCCGGTGTATGCGCCGTCGCCTACCCGTACCGGTGCGACGAACATGGTGTCCGACCCGGTCCGCACGTGCGACCCCACCACGGTACGGGTCTTGGTGACCCCGTCGTAATTGACGAAGACGCTCGACGCCCCGATGTTGCTGTGCGACCCGATGCTCGCGTCCCCGACGTACGTCAGGTGCGGCACCTTGGTGTGGTCGCCGATGTCGGAGTTCTTGACCTCGACGAACGCCCCGAGCTTGCCCGCGGCGCCGAGCACGGTGCCCGGACGGAGGAAGGTGAACGGCCCGACGGTGGCGCTGGCGCCGATCACCGCCCGCTCACCGTGGGTGCGGACCACCGAGGCCCCCGCCCCGACGGTGACGTCGGTGAGCGTGCTGTCCGGCCCGATCACCGCGTCCTCGCCGATCACGGTCCGGCCGTGCAACTGCACGCCGGGCCGGATGGTGGCGTCGCGCTCGATGATCACGTCGACGTCGATCCACGTGCTCGCCGGGTCGACGACGGTCACCCCGGCCCGCATGTGAGCATCGAGGATGCGGCGGTTCAGGTCGCGGGCCAACGCGGCCAGCTGCACGCGGTCGTTGGCGCCTGCGACCTTGCCCGGGTCGTCGAGCTGCGCGGCGTACACATCCCTGCCGAGCTCGCGGGCGATCCGCAGCGCATCGGTGAGGTAGAACTCACGCTGCGCGTTGCTCGGATCCAGGCGCGCAACGGCGTCCCGCAGCACCTGCGCGTCGAACGCGTACACGCCGGAATTGACCTCGGTGATCGCGATCTGGTCGGGGGTCGCGTCCGCGTGCTCAACGATCTCCAGCACCGCGCCTGCGGCGTCGCGCACGATCCGGCCGTACCCGTTGGGGTCGGCGGGGACGAATGTCAGAACGGTCGCGCCCGCCGGTGTCGGCTCGGCGTGATGCTCGTCGAGCAGCCCCCGCAGGGTGTGCCCGTCGAGCAGGGGAACGTCCGCGGAGGTGACGACGACGGTGCCGGTGAAGTCCGCGGGCACCGCGGCGAGACCGCACTGGACCGCGTGGCCGGTGCCGTTCTGCTGCTCCTGCACCGCGGTCGCGATCTCGATGCCGAGGGCGGTGGCGGTGTCCGCGACGGCCGCCCCGACCGCCTCCCGCTCATGCCCGACGACAACGACGAGGTGGGTCGGCTTCAGTTCCGCCGCCGCGTGCAGCGAATGCGCGAGCATCGAACGCCCCGCGAGGGTGTGCAGCACCTTCGGGGTCTTGGACCGCATCCGTGTCCCCGCTCCGGCGGCTAGGACGATCACGGCGGTCTCGGTTGACATGAAGCTCCTCGTATCGACAGTGTGCCCGAATCGACATGTGCTGGTTCTGCGTCGTGTGTGTCTGTGAGGTGCTCCGCCGCCAGGACTCGAACCTGAACTATCTGAACCAAAATCAGAGGTGCTGCCATTACACTACGGCGGATTGCCTGCGGATTCGCAGAACATCCAGGGGTCGAAACCCCGGCTTCGGCGGTCCGCTGTGCGCCCTAGATCCTCGCATGAGCACCCGTGTCGGTGCTAACCGCCTCGCCGGTTCGGATGCGGTGGGCCGATACGCTGGCACCATGTCGCGACCACCGCAGGCCCCGGCCGACAAGCAGCCCCCAGCCGACAAGCCGCCCCGGACCCGGATGACCGGGACGCAGCGCCGCGAGCAGCTGATCGAGATCGGCCGCAGTGTGTTCGCCGAGCGCGGCTACGAGGCCGCGTCGATAGAGGAGATCTCCGCCCGCGCGAACGTCTCGAAGCCGGTCGTCTACGAGCATTTCGGTGGCAAGGAAGGGCTCTACGCGGTCGTCGTCGACCGCGAGATGTCGGTGCTGCTGGACATGGTGACCCGCTCCCTCGAGCAGAACCGGTCGCGGGTGCGGGTCGAGCGGGCGGCACTGGCGCTGCTCACCTACGTCGAGGAGCGCACCGAGGGGTTCCGGATCCTGGTGCGGGATTCCCCGGTGTCGGCGGAGGAGGGCACCTATTCGAGCCTGCTGAACGAGGCCGTCACCCGGGTCGGGCATCTTCTCGCAGGCGACTTCTCCCGTCGCGGGTTCGATCCGGAGTTGGCGACGCTGTACGCGCAGGCCCTGGTCGGCATGGTCGCGACGACCGCGACGTGGTGGCTCGACGAGCGGACACCGCCGAAGGAGACCGTTGCCGCGCACCTGGTGAACCTGTGCTGGAACGGCCTGACGAACCTGGAGGCGGATCCGCAGCTCGGGAAGTGAACGGGAACCGACCGGTTTGTAACGAATAGGTGTAGCGGTTCGACACAGCAGCCATGATCACCAGGACCGGACTCCTCGGCACCGCCCTCGCTGCCGCGCTCCTCGTCGTCTCGGCGGGCACCTCGGCGGCGTCCGAGCCGGTGCCGCTCGACAAGGTGTTCAACCCGTTCGTGCTGAGCACCCTCGCCGACGGCGGCATCGCGCCGCCGCAGCAGTGGTACCCGCGGCTGGCCAGCGACGACCCCTGGTACGACGCCCCGCCGGTCGGTGACGCCGCACCGGGAACCCTGCTGCGGGCCCGGCCCGCGACGGTCCAGGTCTACGGTGTGCAGCCCGGCCACGTGTCGGCGTGGCAGCTGATGTACGTCACCACCGCCTTCGACGGGTCGCCGACCGTCAGCACCGGCATCCTGATGATTCCGCAGGACGGCACCCCCGCCGGCGAACGCAAGCTCGTCGGATACGCGGAGGCGAACGACAGCCTCGGCCCGAACTGCATGCCGAGCACCCAGTGGACGGGCGGCAACCAGGGCGACCCGTCCCTGTTCTCCGCGCTCGGCCCGGTGGCGCAGATGTTCGGGCACGGCTGGGCCGTGATGATGAGCGACACCGCCAACGACGGGGACACCGCACCCAACGGGTTCGCGGTCGGCAACTTCGCGGGCGCCGCAACCCTGGACGGCCTGCGCGCCGCGCTTGCGCTGCCCGACGCGGGCCTCGCCGCCGACACCCCGATCGGGCTGTACGGGATCGCGGGGGGCGGCGTCGCCGCCGGGTTCGCCGCCGAGAAGCAGGCCAGCTACGCGCCGGAACTGAACGTCGTCGGCACCGTGCTGCAGGCGATGGTCATCGACAGCGCCACCTTCGAGCGGAGCGCCGACGGCGGCATCGGCGCCGGATTCGTGTTCGCGAACTCGCTGAGCTACGCCGCCACCTACCCGGAGATCGACCTCGACCGGGAACTGACCCCGCTCGGCAGGCTCGTCGCCGACGCCTTCAACAACACCTGCCAGCAGAACTACCTGTACATGCCGTTCCTTCCGCTCGGCGCGCTGTACGAGAACGGCCGTCCCGCGGACAACCCGGTCTTCGCCAGGGCATACGCCGAGAACCGGATGGGTCAGCGGGCGCCGGCGGCGCCGGTGCTGATGACCTCCTGCCGCGACGACTTCCTCGTCCCGTACTCGGACGTCGAGAACCTGGTCGCCGCGTACCGGGCAGGCGGAACCGAGGTCACCGTCGACCCGAGCGTGTGCGGCGTGTTCGACATCCTCACCAACCCGTACCGGGTCGGCACCGAACTGCTCGGCATGCAGAACGTGGACTGGTTCGTCGGCCGCTTCGCGGAGGCGCGGCGGTGAGGGCGGCGATCGCGACGGTGCTGGTGGCCGTCGCGGCGCTGCTGACGCCTACGGTCGCCCTCGCCGACGATCTCGCGTACCTCGACGTTCCGCTGTCCAACGCGGACGCCGAAGGCAACGGCGGCGTCGCCCCGGACCTACCGACCGACCCTGCCGTCCTCGGTGCCGCGCTCGACCGGGCCCGCGCGGCGGGCGTCGACCCGACCCGGTACGCGGCACTGCTGCAACAGTTCTGGCTGACCACCGCCACCGTCAAGGCGGGCCTGGACCTGACGAACTGGGACCCGAACCGAGGCCTTGCCGCCAACGAACAGAACCTGGCGAACACCTTCCGGTACTACGAGCGACTCCAACTCGAGAACGCGGACTTCCTGTGGACCGGGCAGGGCGGCATGGCCGGGCCGTCGTTCGCGGCCGGGATCATGGACGTCGACCTCGGCCGGGTGGTCCTCGGTGTGCGGGGCGTCACCGACGCGGTCGCCGCGATCGTCCGGCCGCTCGACGACGCTGCTGCGCCCGCGAAGGCGACCCTCCCCGAGGACCTGCAGGCCCTGTTCGAGGTGGGCCGCACCATCACCGCCGACGACATCGCGCACTTCCAGGTGCAGGTCATCGCGATGAGCAAGCACATCTTCATGGACCTGATCCCGCAGCACGAGGCGTACCTCGCGGCAGGCATGACCGCGATCGACGAGTACCGCGACGCCGGCCTGATCGACGAGAACGCGTACGGCGCGTGGCGGGACATCGCCACCGGCGACCCGGACCTGGTGGTCGAGGGCAACAAGCGGCTGCTGTACCGGGAGCAGTACCAGTCGATCGGCGATCAGTGGGACCGCGCCCGCGCGTACCGCGGCCCGGTCGGGCGGGCACTGACCTACCTGTCCACCGTCGCGGCCGATCCCGCGATCCCCGGGGTGGTCCCGCCGCGGGAGGCAGCCCCGCTGACCCTGACCGCGGGCGACGTCACCGGCCGCCCGGTCACCGGACCGCAGTGGCGGCTGCAGACCCCGCTGCCCGCATTCAACTGGTCCGAGCGGGACGCCCGCTGGGCGTACATCACCGAGCAGATGCTGCCGAAGTACCGGGCGCTCAAGGAGGACCGGCCGCAGCTGTGGCGCGACACCCTCAGCGCGCCGATGGAGCAGCAGATCCTGCAGCAGCGGGCGCTGATGCGGCTCCCGCAGATGCTCACCTCGATGGCACGGACGACGCAGGTCCACTACCGCTGATCTCCGGGCCAGGGCGCCCGGCCTAGAATCGGTCGGGGCCGTCGGGCACGGCGGCCGGTCCTCGTTCGGCGATCCAGGGGCGGTCACATCCACATGCCATCGACGCTGTCCACCGCGGGCCCGGAATCCGGGCAGCCGCATCTTCCGCTCGCGGGCATCGCCCGGGTCGCGCTCGCCGGGGCCGCGTTCGGCCCGGTTCGGGATGCCCTCGGGCGCGCCGAGCTCGCGCTGGTCGCGCCGAACCCGGTTCGGCCCTTCCTCGCGTCCGCGATCGCCGAGCACGGTCAGCTGCTGCTCGTCACCGCCACCGGACGCGAAGCCGACGATCTCACCACGGAGCTGCGGGAGATCCTCGGGGACGCGGTCGCGCAGTTCCCGTCCTGGGAGACCCTGCCGCACGAGCGGCTGTCCCCGGGTGCCGACACCGTCGGACGTCGACTCGAGGTGCTGCGCAGGCTCGCGCACCCGGACAACGCCGACTACGGGCCGCCGCTGAAGGTGGTCGTCACCACCGTCCGCTCGCTGGTGCAGCCGATGGCACCCGGCCTCGGCGAGATCGCACCGGTCACCCTGCGGGTCGGCAGCGAGAGCCCGTTCGACGAGCTGATCGCGCGGCTCGTCGAGATGGCGTACACCCGCGTCGACATGGTCGGCAAGCGCGGCGAGTTCGCGGTCCGTGGCGGCATCCTCGATATTTTCTCTCCGACCGCGGATCATCCTGTGCGGGTGGAGTTCTGGGGGGATGAGGTGACCGAGCTTCGGCCGTTCTCGGTGGCCGACCAGCGGTCCCTGCCGGACCTCGAGGTCGCCGCCCTGATCGCGCCGCCGTGCCGCGAGTTGCTGCTCACCGAGACGGTCCGCGACCGCGCGGCCGCCCTGGCACGCGACAACCAGGCCGACGCGGCACTGGTCGAGATGCTCGACAAGCTGTCCGCGGGTATCCCCGTCGACGGCATGGAGGCGCTGCTGCCGGTGCTGCAAAACGGGGAGCTGGTGCTGCTGACCGAGGCATTGCCCGAGGGCACCCACGTCCTGCTCTGCGATCCGGAGAAAATCCGTACCCGCGCAACAGATCTGGTCCGCACCGGGCAGGAGTTCCTCGAGGCGTCCTGGACCGCGGCGTCGATCGGGGCGGCCGCACCGCTGGACACCTCCACGCTCGACACCTCCGGGGTCGGGGTGTCAGGGGCCGCCCTTGCTGCGTCGGCGTACCGGACGCTGCGGCAGGTGCATGCGAGCGCGACCGCGCAGGGGAGACCGTGGTGGACGGTCAGCCCGCTCGCCTCCGGCAGTGCCGACGAACTGGTCCTCGACGTGCAGGCGGCGCCGGAGGTGCGCGGCTCCGACGATCTGCTTGCCGAGCTGTTCGTGATGCTCCGGGCGCACGTCAGCACCGGTGGCCGGGCCGCGATCGTGGTCGCCGGGGCAGGCACCGCGCAGCGCGCGCTGGAACGACTCGGGGACGCGGAGGTGCCCGCCGCTCACCTCGCGCCCGGCGGCGAACCGCCCCGCGGCCAGGTGTCGGTGCTGTGCGCCACCCTGCAGAACGGCCTGATCCTTCCCGCCGGAGCGGAGCCTGCCGGTCTGGTGTTGGTCTCCGAATCGGACCTGACCGGCAACCGGGTCGCCGCGGCCGGCGACGGAAGGAAGCTGCCGCCCAAGCGCCGCAACCAGGTCGACCCGCTGGCGCTGACCGCGGGCGACATGGTCGTCCACGACCAGCACGGCATCGGCAGGTTCGTGGAGATGGTCGAACGCACCGTCGGCGGCGCCCGCCGCGAGTACCTGGTGATCGAGTACGCGGCGAGCAAACGCGGCCACCCCGGCGACCGGCTGTTCGTCCCGATGGAGTCGCTCGACCAGCTCTCGCGGTACGTCGGCGGCGAGCTGCCCGCGCTGTCCAAGCTCGGCGGATCCGACTGGCAGAACACGAAACGCAAGGCCCGCAAGGCGGTCCGGGAGATCGCGGGCGAGCTGGTGCAGCTGTACGCGGCGCGGCAGGCGGCGCCGGGGCACGCGTTCGGCCCGGACACCCCGTGGCAGAAGGAGATGGAGGACGCGTTCGCGTTCACCGAAACCCACGACCAGTTGACCGTCATCGACGAGGTCAAGGCCGACATGGAGAAGCCGGTCCCGATGGACCGGGTGGTCATCGGTGACGTCGGCTACGGCAAGACTGAGGTCGCCGTGCGTGCCGCGTTCAAGGCCGTGCAGGACGGCAAGCAGGTCGCGGTGCTGGTGCCGACGACCCTGCTCGCGCAGCAGCATCTGCAGACCTTCGCCGAACGGATGGCGAACTTCCCGGTGAAGGTGCGGGGCCTGTCCCGGTTCACCGACGCGGGGGAGTCCAAGGAGATCATCGCGCAGCTCGCCGACGGCGAGGTCGACGTCGTCGTCGGCACCCACCGGCTGCTGCAGACCGGGGTGCGCTGGAAGGATCTCGGGCTGGTGATCGTCGACGAGGAACAGCGGTTCGGCGTCGAACACAAGGAACACATCAAGGCGCTGCGCACCCACGTCGACGTGCTCACCATGTCGGCGACGCCGATCCCGCGCACCCTGGAGATGAGCATGGCCGGGATCCGGGAGATGTCGACGATCCTCACCCCGCCCGAGGAGCGGCACCCGATCCTCACCTACGTCGGCGCGTACGCCGACAAGCAGGTCGCCGCCGCGATCCGCCGCGAGCTGCTCCGCGACGGCCAGGTGTTCTACGTGCACAACCGGGTGAGTTCGATCGACAAGGCCGCCAAGCGGATTCGCGAGCTGGTGCCGGAGGCGCGGGTGGTGGTCGCGCACGGCCAGATGAACGAGGAGACCCTGGAGAAGACCGTGCAGGGCTTCTGGGAGCGCGAGTTCGATGTCCTGGTGTGCACCACGATCATCGAGACCGGGCTCGACATTTCCAACGCCAACACCCTCATCGTGGAACGCGCCGACTCGCTCGGGCTGTCCCAGCTGCACCAGCTGCGCGGCCGCGTCGGGCGCAGCAGGGAGCGCGGCTACGCCTATTTCCTGTACCCGCCGGAGAAGCCGCTCACCGAGACCGCCTACGACCGGCTCGCCACCATCTCGCAGAACTCCGACCTCGGTGCGGGCATGGCCGTCGCGATGAAGGACCTCGAGATCCGCGGCGCCGGAAACGTGTTGGGCGCCGAGCAGTCCGGGCACGTCGCCGGGGTCGGCTTCGACCTGTATGTGCGCCTGGTCGGGGAGGCGGTCGAGGCCTACCGCGCCGTCGCGGACGGCAAGCCGATCACCACCGACGAGGCGCCGAAGGAGGTGCGGATCGACCTGCCGGTCGACGCGCACATCCCACCCGACTACGTGACCAGCGACCGGCTGCGGCTCGAGGCGTACCGCAAGCTCGCCGCTGCCGGCAACGACGACGAGATCACCGCCGTCATCGACGAGCTCGTCGACCGCTACGGGCCGCTGCCCGAGGAGGTCGGCAGGCTGGTGTCGGTCGCGAAGCTGCGACTGCTGTGCCGCGAGTACGGGATCGAGGAGGTCGCCGTCACCGGAACCCAGCTCAAGATCTCGCCGATGCAGCTGCCCGATTCCAAGCAGCTGCGGCTCAAGCGGCTGTACTCCGCCGCCCAATACCGGGCCACCACCGGCCTGGTGCAGATGCCGCTGCCGCGCACCGGCGGTGTCGGGTCGGATCGGGTGCGGGACGTGCAGCTGCTGCAGTACATCGCCGACTTCCTGCTCGCGATGGACGGGCGGGCCGCCGGCGCCGTCGACGTGTCGGTCCCGGTCGGGGCGTCGGCGTGACCGGTGGCAGGCCGGGCGACGGCCTGGTCGAGGCCGCCGAGGTGATGGACCGGCTCTGGTCCTTCGGCGGCTGGGAGGTCACCCAGACGCACGATTCGCTGCGCCGGTACCTGCTGGAGGAAACCTACGAGCTGCTCGACGCGATCGACGCGGGCGACCCGGTCGGATTGCGGGAGGAACTCGGAGACCTGTTGCTGCAGGTGCTCTTCCACGCGCGGATCGCGCAGGAATCGGCCACCGATCCGTTCACCGTCGACGACGTTGCCCGCGGCCTGGTCGCGAAGCTGTCGGGGCGTAGCCCGCACCTGACCAACGGGCACACCGGCCCCGTCGACGTCGCCGAGCAGGAACGCGCGTGGGAGGTCGCGAAGGCCGCGGAGAAGGCGCGGGCGTCCTGCCTGGACGGCATCGCGATGGCCCAGCCCGCACTCGCGTTGGCGGAGAAGGTGATCGACCGGGCCACCCGGGCCGGGCTGCCCGCCGACCTGATACCCGAGGACATTCGGGTGGTGCGGATCGTCGCCGGGGAGAACGCCGAGGACGCCCTGCGCAGGGCGGTGCTCGGGTTCGCCGAGCGGGTCCGGGCGACGGAACGGGCGGCCAGGGAGTCGGGGTCGGTGCCGGGGGCGCTCACGCCGGACACCTGGTCCGCGCTGTGGTGACGCGCCGACCGGTGCCGCCCCGAGCGGCTGCCGTCGGCGGTGTCGCGCTCGCGGTCGCCGTCCTGCTCGGCGGCTGCGCACAGGATCCGCCGATCCCGCAGAACATCCCGCCGCTGCCCGGCGCGGCGTTGCCGCCGATCGACGTCGACGGGCCGGGGCGCACCGCGGACCAGCTCGCCGGCTGGGCGGCCGCACTGTCCGAGGAGACCGGGGTGTCCGCCACCGCCCTCGAGGCGTACGGGTACGCGGCGGCGGTGATGGCCCGGTCCCGCCCCGACTGCGGCATCGCCTGGACCACGATCGCGGGTATTGCGGGCGTGGAGAGCAGGCACGGCACCCACCGTGGCGCGCGGGTCGCCGCCGACGGGACCGTCGCGCCCGCGATCCGCGGGATCCCCCTGGACGGTGGGCCCGGGGTCGCCGAGATCCCCGACACCGACGGCGGCGTCATGGACGGCGACCCGGTCCACGACCGGGCGATGGGTCCGTTGCAGTTCATCCCGGAGACCTGGGTGCGTTGGGGTGTCGACGCGAACGGTGACGGCGTCGTCGACCCCGACAACATCGACGACGCGGCCCTCACCGCGGGCCGCTACCTGTGTGCCCGCGGCGGAGACCTCACCGGCGAGGCGGGCTGGCGGCAGGCGCTGATGGCGTACAACCTGTCCGGCCAGTACCTGCTCGATGTGCGGGACCGGGCCAACACTTACGCGGTCAGGAGTGCGCCGTGACATGCCCTAGGCTCAGACCTGGCACTATGTACCGACATCGTCTACGCCGTTATTAGGAGAACCATTCGTGGCCATCATCGAGCAGGTCGGAGCCCGCGAGATCCTCGATTCCCGAGGCAACCCCACGGTCGAGGTCGAGGTGCTGCTCGACGACGGCACCTTCGCCCGCGCCGCCGTGCCGTCCGGCGCGTCGACCGGTGAGCACGAGGCCGTCGAACTGCGCGACGGTGGCGACCGCTACAACGGCAAGGGTGTCCAGAAGGCCGTCGAGGCCGTTCTCGGCGACATCGCACCTGCGATCATCGGCATCGACGCCAGCGAGCAGCGCGCCGTCGACCAGGCCCTCCTCGACGAGGACGGCACCCCCGACAAGTCGCGGCTCGGCGCCAACGCCCTGCTCGGTGCGTCCCTCGCGGTGGCGCGGGCCGCGGCCGAGTCCTCGGGACTCGAGCTGTACCGCTACGTCGGCGGCCCGAACGCCCACATCCTGCCGGTGCCGATGATGAACATCCTCAACGGCGGCGCGCACGCCGACACCGGCGTCGACGTCCAGGAGTTCATGGTCGCGCCGGTCGGGGCGGCCACCTTCAAGGAGTCGCTGCGTTGGGGCACCGAGGTGTACCACTCGCTCAAGTCGGTTCTCAAGGCCAAGGGCCTGTCCACCGGCCTCGGCGACGAGGGCGGCTTCGCGCCCGACGTCGCGGGCACCAAGGCCGCCCTCGACCTGATCAGCGAGGCCGTCGACAAGACCGGACTCAAGCTGGGCACCGACGTGGCGCTCGCGCTCGATGTCGCAGCCACCGAGTTCTACACCGACGGCACCGGGTACAAGTTCGAGGGCCAGAACCGGACGGCCGCCGAGATGGGCGCCTTCTACGCCGAGCTGCTCGGCCAGTACCCCCTCGTCTCGATCGAGGACCCGCTCAGCGAGGACGACTGGGAGGGCTGGGTCGCCCTCACCGAGGCCATCGGGGACAAGGTCCAGCTCGTCGGCGACGACCTGTTCGTCACCAACCCGGAGCGTCTCGAGGACGGCATCGTGAAGGGTGCGGCCAACGCGCTGCTGGTCAAGGTCAACCAGATCGGCACGCTGACCGAGACCCTCGACGCCGTGGACCTCGCGCACCGCAACGGCTACAAGACGATGATGAGCCACCGGTCCGGCGAGACCGAGGACACCACCATCGCCGACCTCGCCGTCGCCGTCGGCAGCGGCCAGATCAAGACCGGTGCCCCGGCCCGTTCCGAGCGGGTCGCCAAGTACAACCAGCTGCTGCGCATCGAGGAGTCGCTCGGCGACGCCGCCCGGTACGCAGGCGAGCTCGCGTTCCCGCGGTTCTCGTTCGGCTCCTGACCGGCTGACCGACCATGAGCCAGCGCGGCAGGTCCCGACCGGGCGGCAGCCCGGGTGGCCGTGAGCCCCGTCGTCAACGCGACGGGGACGGGACGCGACGCTCGACGTCGCGGACCCGGCCGAGCGGACCTGCCGCGCCCGGCTCCACCGGAGCGGCGGGCCAGTCGACGCCGCCGTCGCCGACCGAGAAGCCGGTCGGCGGAGCGCGTTCCCGCCGCCGCCCGACCGCACCGCAGCCCGAGCGGACCGTGCTGGGGCTGTCCACCGCCCGCGCGGTGATCCTCGCGATGGTGATCTGCGTGGTGGCGCTGACCGTCGCGGTGCCGCTGCGCACCTACCTCGGGCAGCGCAGCGAGGCCGAGCAGGTCGCCGAGCAACGCAGACAGCTTGAGGCGGACGTCGACCAGTTGACCCGGGACAGCGCGCAGGCCGACGATCCGGCGTATGTGCGGGCGCAGGCCCGTGAGCGGTTGCAGTACGTGATGCCGGGGGAGACCCCGTATCAGGTGCAGCTGCCCGGCGCGACCGCCCCGCCGGTCGAGGATCTCACCAAACCCAAGCACGACGGCGACCCCTGGTACACCGACCTGTGGCGTCCGATCGTCGAACCGCAACCCACCCCGACGCCGCCTCCTGCGCCGCCGCCGGCACCGCCCGCGTCGAGCCAGGACGGCGCCGGGTCGATGACCATTCCCCAGGATCAAGGAGGGCCCACCGGGTGACCGAGCCTGCCGAGAACAACGTGCCCAAGGCGGATCTGGATGTCGTCGCCGCGCAGCTCGGTCGCGAGCCGCGCGGCGTGCTCGCGATCGCGTACCGCGCACCCGACGGCACCCCCGGCGTCGTCAAGACCGCGCCGCGACTGCCCGACGGAACCCCGTTCCCCACCCTCTACTACCTCACCGACCCGCGGCTGACCGCGGAGGCCAGCCGCCAGGAATCGGCCGGGGTGATGAGGGAGATGACCGAGCGGCTCGCCCGCGACCCGGAATTGGCGGCAGGCTACCGGCGTGCGCACGACTCGTACCTCGCGGAGCGAAACCAGATCGATTCGCTCGGAACGGATTTCACCGGCGGAGGCATGCCGGATCGGGTGAAGTGCCTGCACGTGCTGATGGCGCATGCGCTGGCGAAGGGCCCTGGCCTGAACCCGTTCGGCGACGAGTCCGTTGCCCTCGCCGCCGACGCCGGGTTGCGGGGCACCGCCATTCCCGCGGACTGGCCGCGGTACGTCGCACCGGAGGCGGCAGGGAACATCACGCCGGAGGCGACAGGGGATAACACCGGGGATACCGAATGACGCGGGTCGCCGCGATCGACTGCGGAACCAACTCGATCCGCCTGCTCGTCGCGGACGCCGACGAGCACGGCCGGCTCACCGACGTCGTCCGGGAGATGCGCGTCAATCGGCTCGGCCAGGGCGTCGACGCCACCGGCCGGTTCACCCCCGAGGCGCTCGAGCGCACCCGCGCCGCGCTCGAGGAGTACGCGGGCATGATCGGCGAGACCGGGGCGTCGAGGGTCCGGATGGTCGCGACGTCCGCTACCCGCGACGCCGCGAACCGCGAGGACTTCTTCGCGCTGACGCGGGAGGTGCTCGGCGCCGTCCTCCCCGGATCCGAGGCCGAGGTGATCACCGGCGACGAGGAGGCCCGGCTGTCGTTCGCCGGTGCGGTCGGCGAACTCGACGCGGCCGCGGGGCCGTTCGTCGTCGTCGACCTGGGGGGCGGATCCACCGAGGTCGTGCTCGGCGACGCGGACGGGGTGCACGCGGCGCACTCCACCGATATCGGGTGCGTCCGCCTGACCGAACGCTGCCTGCACGACGACCCGCCGACCGCCGACCAGATCGCCGCGGCCCGGGAGTTCGCCGCCGTGAAGATCGGCGAGGCCTTCGCCCGTGTGCCCGTCGAGCGGGCGCGCACCTGGGTGGGGGTCGCGGGCACCATGACCACGCTGGCCGCGGTGTCGCTGGACCTGCCGCACTACGACGCCGAGCGGGTGCACCTGTCGCGGATGTCGCTGGACCGGTTGCATGAGGTGAACGCGGCACTGCTGCACCGGACCCACGAGCAGCGGGCCGCGATCGCCACCATCCACCCCGGCCGCGTCGACGTGATCGGCGGCGGCGCGATCGTCGCGGACGTTCTCGGCGAGGAACTCGCCCGCCGCGCGGGCATCACCGAACTGATCGTCAGCGAGCACGACATCCTGGACGGGATCGCGCTCTCGATCCTCTGACCGCACTACAGTCGTCACCGGCGCCCGCCCCCGTAGCCCAATTGGCAGAGGCAGCGGACTTAAAATCCGCCAAGTGTCGGTTCGAGCCCGACCGGGGGCACCGCGTCGGCGTCGACTGGTTGGACGATTGTTCAGTTGAAACCGGCATGTCGGGCGCTTCCGTCCCGTAGCGTCGGCGCCGACAGTACGAACATGCATCAAAGGAGCAATCATGGGCAGTGCGGAAACCATCCTCGTCGGCGTTCTCTCGCAGGTTCTGACCAACCTGGTCAAGGACGCCCTCGGCTCCTAGTACACGCTCGCGATGTCCGTCCCACCCGTCGGTGGGGCGGACATCGGTCGTTTCGGCGACCGTCGGCCCCCGGCAGCGCCCCGATCCTCGGGTGCGAACCGGGGGCATTTTCGTGCCCTGTGCATGCCCGAATCCGCAGCGAAACGGCCCACGTGTGGGTGACGTCACGCTACGCCGTACGAAACTCGCAAACCCGCTGAGCAGGGCGTTTCGGCTTGAGGGCTCATCAAGATCAAAGTTTGATAAACATTTGGTCACGATCGACGTGTCGAGATGACTTCGTTACCTTCATCTGCGTTCCGGGGGATCGCGGTTGCGCTTGGGGATGCGCGCGCCGCGGCACGACGACAGTGAAGGAAATGACTGTGGCCAACACCCACAGGACGGTTACTCGTTCTCACCCGCTCACCCGCCGCCTGACTCTCGCGGCGGCCACCGCCGTGACCGGCGCCATCGCCGTCGCAGGCATCCAGTTCGGGGCGGGCACCGCGGCAGCGCAGCCGCTCGAGGTCCCGGCCGGGCTGCTGCCCGCCGGCGTGCAGGCTCCCGTGCTCGACCTCCCCGCAGGCCCGGCCGCGGACTGGGCGGCCGGACTGCTCGCATCGGTCGACCCGGGCAGCGCCGCCCCGTTCAAGGCGCGCACGGTGCAGCCGGTGTCCGGATCGCTGAGCTCCGGCTACGGCGCCCGCTGGGGCACCCACCACGGCGGCCTCGACATCGCAGCCCCGATCGGCACCCCGGTGCAGTCCGCCGCCGACGGTGAGGTGATCTCCGCTGGCCCGGCGGCCGGTTTCGGGCAGTGGGTGCGGGTCCGGCACGACGACGGCACCGTCACCGTGTACGGCCACGTCGACACCTACCTTGTGCACGTCGGCCAGCGGGTGTCCGCGGGCCAGCAGATCGCCACCGTCGGCAACCGTGGCCAGTCCACCGGGCCGCACCTGCACTTCGAGGCGTGGGACGCGGCGGGCAACCGGCTGAACCCGAACGCGTGGCTCGGTGACCGCGGCGTGGTGCCCACCTGGGGTTCCTGATCAAGCTTCGGTAAAGGTGGACGAGGCCGAGATCATCTTGTTATCTTCGGACGCGGACAAACGGTGCGCAGGAACCTGCTCGCCGCCGACCAAAGAAACGGATGGGGTACCGACCGTGGCAGATCATCGCAGTTCAGGACCGGGAACGATGGCGTTCGCCGCCGTCGATCCCGATGCAGTGCGGGGTCGCCACCGCGTTCCCGCGCAAGGTCACGGAACGGGTGTCAAGGCCGCGACGGTGGCCGCCGCGACCGGTGCGATCCTCGTCGGCGGTGCCCAGCTCGGCGGCGCGACCGCGGCGGCCGCGACGGTCGAGATGCCCGCCCTCCCTGCCGACGTCACCGCGGGCCTGCGCTCGGTCGGCGTCGAGGTGCCCGCCACCGTCGAGGTGCCCGACTTCGCCGCGGACGCCATCCCCGGCTTCGCGACCGCGAAGCAGTGGGCGCAGGACCAGAACTTCGGCTCGGCCAACCCGCTGCCCAAGCGGGCCGTTCAGCCGGTCAACGGGGTGCTGACCTCCGACTTCGGATCCCGCTGGGGCGCGCACCACGGCGGCCTCGACATCGCGGCCCCGATCGGAACCCCGGTCCTCGCCGCCGAGGCGGGCACCGTCATCTCCGCGGGCGAGGCATCCGGGTTCGGGCTATGGGTGCGGGTGATGCACGCCGACCGCACGATCACCGTCTACGGACACATCAACGACTACCAGGTCGCGGTCGGGCAGCAGGTGGCCGCGGGCCAGCAGATCGCCACCGTCGGCAACCGCGGCCAGTCCACCGGACCGCACCTGCACTTCGAGGTGTGGGATCCGCAGGGCAATAAGGTCGACCCCGGGGGCTGGCTGCGCGACAACGGCGTCTCGGTGACCTGGGGAAACAACGGCCGCAACGTCTGACCGGGCCGTCGAGGCCCGGAATTCGACTGTCGAGGATTCGATTTCGTGACCGACACCACCGTGGCGCCCGCCACCCTCGCGGCACTGCTCACGTCCCGCTACAGTTGCCGCGCGTTCCTCCCCGATCCCGTCCCCGAGGACGTGATCGTCGAGATCCTCACGATGGCCCAGCGCACCCCGTCGTGGTGCAACACCCAGCCGTGGCAGGTCGCCGTCACCGACGGTGAGGCGACGGACCGGTTCCGCCGCGGGCTCGCCGAGGCGGTGCGGGTCGCGGGCCAGGCGCCCGACATCGAGTTCCCCAGCGGCTACCACGGCGTGTATCGGGACCGCCGCAAGGAATGCGCGCTGCAGCTGTACTCGAGCCTGGGTATCGCGGGTGACCGGCAGGCCTCCGCGGACCAGACGATGCGGAACTTCGACCTCTTCGGCGCCCCGCACGTCGCGATCATCACCACCGACGCGGCCCTCGGCACCTACGCCGCCGTCGACTGCGGGCTCTACGTCAACACCTTCCTGCTCGCCGCGCAGAGCCTCGGTGTCGCGACGGTGCCGCAGGCGGCGCTCGCCGGCTGCGCACCCTACGTGCGGGACTTCTTCGAGATCCCCGACGACCGGAACGTGCTGTGCGCCATCTCGTTCGGCTATCCGGACCTGACGCATCCGGCGAACGCGTTCCGCACCGGCCGCGCCGACCTCGACGCCGTCGTCACCTGGGTGTCGTAGCACCTGAGACACTGGTCGGGTGCCGGTCCCCGAGGAACTCTTCGCCGCCCTGCGTCGCCACCCCGACGTCGAGGCGCCCAACCTGTACGCCGTTGACGGCGCCGACCGGCTGATCCTCGACGAGGCCGCGGCCGCGCTCGCGGCGGCCGCGTCGGGCACGGTTGCGGTGATCGGGGACCACTACGGTGCGCTGACCCTCGGCGCCGTCGCCGGCTACGGTGCGAGCGAGGTTCGGGTGCATCAGGATCCGCTCACCGGGGAGCTCGCCCTCGCGGGCAACGCCGAGCGCGCCGGGCTGGCGGGCAGCTACCGGCAGTGCGGGCTGGGGGAGGACCTGCTCGCGGGGGCGACCGTCGTGCTTCTGCAACTGCCGCGTGGCCTGGCCGCGCTCGCCGAGATCGCCGAAACCATTGCGCGGTATGCGGATCCGTCCGTCGTTGTCTACGGCGGCGGACGCGACAAGCACATGGGCCGGACCTTCAACGACGTGCTGGCCGGCTCCTTCGCCGAGGTGCACGCGACCCGCGGACGGCAGAAGTCTCGTGTCCTCGTCGCCGCCGGACCGACCCCGGGCCCCGCGAGCTACCCTCGGCGCGAACACCTTCCCGAGTTGGGTCTCGACGTCGTCGCGCACGGCGCCGCCTTCGCCGGGCCGACGCTCGACCTCGGCACCCGGTTCCTGCTCGACGTCCTGCCGCGCACCGACCCGACTGCCCGGACCGCCGTCGATCTGGGCTGCGGCACCGGGATCCTCGCGGTCAGCCTCGCCCGGCTGCGGCCCGAGCTCGCGGTCATCGCCACCGACCAGTCCGCGGCGGCCGTCGACTCGGCCGCCGCGACCGCCGCAGCCAACGGGGTGGGGGAGCGAGTGACCTGCCTGCGTGACGACGCGATGTCGACCCTCGACGCCCGCTCCGCCGACCTGATCGTGTGCAATCCGCCGTTCCATATCGGTGCCGCCGTGCACACCGGCGCCGCGCAGGCGATGTTCCGGGCCGCCGCCCGGGTCCTGCGTCCCGGCGGGGAACTGTGGACGGTGTTCAACTCGCACCTCGGCTACCGCCCGGCGCTGGCGTCCGCCGTCGGTCCAACCGAACAGATCGGACGCAATCCCAAGTTCACCGTTACCCGGTCGGTGGCACGATGAGTCGGCGTCCGGGACGGTAGAGTCCGAATTGTCCGTCCGAGGGGAACTCGCAGACGGGCGTTAGTCGTTACCCAGGTAGTGAGGTCGGGTCATTCCGGCCCGACCGGCCCATCCGGGCCATCGAAAGAAGGGACACGCACGGTGCGCACCACCAGCAACCCGGTGTTCCGCAACCTCCCGAAGCAGGAGGGCGGATACGCCTCGTTCGGTTCTGCCGCGGCAGGCGCCGGGCAGATGACCCAGCAGTTCGGCCAGCCGCAGTACACGCAGGCCGAGCCCTACACCACCGGACCCGCCCAGCGGGCCATGACCATCGACGACGTCGTCACCAAGACCGGCATCACGCTCGGCGTGCTGACCATCACGGCGATCGTCTCCTACGTGCTGGTCAACCAGAACATCAACCTGGCGGCGCCGTTCGTCATCGTCGGCGGCCTCGTCGGCCTGGTACTGGTGCTGATCGCCAGCTTCGGCAACAAGATGGACAACCCGGCGATCGTGCTGGCCTACGCAGCGGCCGAGGGCGTCTTCCTCGGCGCACTGTCGTTCCTGATGACGTTCCAGATCTCCGGTGTCAGCGCGTCGACGATGATCGCGCAGGCCGTGCTCGGCACCTTCGGCGTGTTCTTCGGCATGCTCGTCGTCTACAAGACCGGCGCCATCCGCGTCACCCCGCGGCTGACCCGGATGATCGTCGGCGCCCTGATCGGTGTCGTGGTGCTCTCGCTCGGCAACCTGATCGCCAGCTTCTTCATGGACGGCGGCCTGGGCCTGCGCGACGGCGGCGCGATGGCGATCATCTTCAGCCTCGTCTGCATCGGCATCGCCGCGTTTAGCTTCCTGCTGGACTTCGACGCCGCCGACCAGCTGATCCGCGCGCAGGCGCCGGAGAAGGCGGCGTGGGGCGTCGCCCTCGGCCTCACCGTCACCCTGGTGTGGCTGTACGTCGAGATCCTGCGACTGCTGAGCTACTTCAACAACGACTAGCAGCACCCCGCCGAACGGGCGGTTGCTGGGGCATCGGCCGAGTGGCCGTCCCGGTAACCGCCCGTTCGGTGTCTCAGGAGGCATCATCGAGGCATGACTCGGAAGGCGGAGCGCTGGTACTGGGTGCTGCTGTTCGTCTGGCTGATCCTGTCCGCGCCCGACACGGTTCAGGGGGTGCGGTCCGACGCGTCGGTGTGGGACTGGGTCACGTTCGCGGTTTGGGCGTTCGCGTTGGTCGGATCGGTGACCTTTGCCGTCGTCATCTGGCGCGGGCGTGGCAATGGACCGGCACCCGAGCGGGTGGACCCCGCCACCGTCCCCGTCGAGGATGTGCGGGACGCGGTGGCCTCGGCACCGTCGGCGGTGCGCGCGGTCAAGGCCCTACGTGAACTGCATCCGGGCCTCGGCCTGCTCGACGCCAAGAATCTCGTCGACGCACACGCGCGCCCGCACTGAACGGGCGGTTGCTGGGGTATCGGCCGAGTGGCCGTCCCGGTAACCGCCCGTTCGGCGCTACACCGGCGCACCGGCGCCGCGGAGGGCGTCGGTGACCCGCTCCACCAACACGGCGCGGCGCCTGTAGAGCAGTTCCGCGCCGACGCGGACCACCGTCCAGCCGAGCGCCTCGATCCGCGCCAGACGCTCGATGTCCCAGGCCCTCTGCCTGCGGTCCGTCCAGTGGTGCTCGCCGTCGTACTCGACCAGCACGCGCCACTGCGGCCACCCGATATCGGAGTGCGCGAAGACGAAACCGTCGTCCTCCGCGATGGGGATCTGCGTTGCTGGCCGCGGCAGCCCCGCGTCGACCATGGCCAGCCGGGTGTGGGTTTCCGGCGGCGACTGAGCGCCCCCGTCCACGTCGATGAGGTGTCGACGAAGATTGCGCACTCCCCGCGCACCCGGGTGCCGGTCCGCGACGTCGGCGATCTGCTTGGGTTCGAGGCCGGTGGCGTTGCAGAGCGCGTCGAGCGCGGTGATCGCGGCGATGCGAGGCAATCTCCGACCGAGGTCGAACCCGGTGCGAGCCGCGGTGGTGACCGGCACGCCCTCGACCACCGTGACCTCGTCTGGGTCCAGTCGGTAGTCGTGGCAGCGCATCCCGGCAGGTGCTCTCCAGTGCCCGTGCCGGACGACCTCCGCTGGCGTGCAGTCGTCGATCCACTTGGTGCCGTGCAGTGCGGCGGCCGAAAACCCTGCCAGCACGCAGTTGGGTCCGGCGAACAGCCAGGCGGCGCGGGCACGGACCGCCGCGGTGACCGGCACCCGGTTGCCGACGTAGACGTCGCGGTAGATGCGGGTGCAGTCGTGACGCAGCTGATGCTGGGTCAGCTGCCGCGCCGCGACCGCGCGCGAACCGCGAAACGGTGAGTCGTACACCCCCATCGCCCCACCGTGCCGTCCGCCGCACCCGCCGTACAGCCCTGCGCCGTGGCTGTGGACAACTCGAGAACCTGTCCACAGACACCGAACGGGCGGTTACCGGGGCATCGGCCGAGAGGCCCGCCCGGTAACCGCCCGTTCGGCGGAACGAAAATCAGCTCAGGCGCTCGAGCACCATCGCCATGCCCTGGCCGCCGCCGACGCACATGGTCTCGACGCCGAAGGTCTTGTCCTGCTCACGCAGGTTGTTGAGCAGGGTGTTGGTGATCCGGGCACCGGTCATGCCGAACGGGTGGCCGAGGGCGATCGCGCCACCGGAGACGTTGATCTTGTCCTCGTCCAGGTCGAGGGCGCGGGCCGAGCCGAGCACCTGCACCGCGAACGCCTCGTTGATCTCGAACAGGTCGATGTCGGAGACGCCCATCTTGGCGTAGCCGAGGGCCTTCTTGACCGCCTCGATCGGGCCCAGGCCCATGATCTCGGGGGACAGGCCGGTCGCGGCGGTGGAGACGATGCGCGCGAGCGGGGTCAGGCCAAGGGCCTTCGCCTTGGTGTCGGACATGATGACCAGCGCGGCCGCGCCGTCGTTGAGCGGGCAGGCGTTGCCGGCGGTGACGGTGCCATCGGGGCGGAAGACCGGCTTGAGCTGGCTGATCTTCTCGTAGCTGGTGCCGGCGCGCGGGCCGTCGTCGGTGGAGACGACGGTGCCGTCCGCGAGGGTGACCGGGGTGATCTCATTGGCGAAGAAGCCGCGGTTGATCGCCTCCTCCGCGCGGTTCTGGCTGCGGACGCCCCAGCGGTCCTGGTCCTCGCGGGAGATGCCGGTCAGCGACGCGACGTTCTCGGCGGTCTGGCCCATGCCCAGGTAGACGTCGGGCAGCAGACCCTTCTCGCGCGGGTCGGACCACGCGATGCCGCCCTCGGCCTCCTTGGCGGAGCGCTCCATCGCCTCGGCGTACTTCGGGTTCTTGGTGTTCGGCCAGCCGTCGGCGTTGCCGGTGGTGAAGCTGGACACCGACTCGACGCCGGCGGAGATGAACACGTCGCCCTCACCGGCGCGGATCGCGTGCATCGCCATCCGGGTGGTCTGCAGCGACGAGGAGCAGTAGCGGTTGACGGTCACACCGGGCAGGAAGTCGTAGCCCAGGTTCACGGCGGTGACGCGGCCGATGTTGAAGCCGGACTGGCCGCCCGGCTGACCGCAGCCCATGAGCAGGTCGTCGATCTCGGCGGGGTCGAGCTCGGGGACCTTCGCCAGCGCGGCGGCGACCATCTGCGCGGCCAGATCGTCGGGACGGACGTCCTTCAGCGATCCCTTACCGGCGCGGCCGATCGGCGAGCGCACGGCGGAGACAATGACAGCCTCGGGCATGAGTACTCCTTGCGTTTCTGTGCAGCGGTGAATCCGAACAGGTGAATCCGAACTCGGGTGTGTGGGAATGACGTTACGTTGCCCCGATCGGGCGCATGTCACACAGTCCGGTCAGCGGGCCGAGGACCAGCTGTTGCCGACACCGCGCACTCTGGGACGATGGGGTCATGCGCATCGCGGATCACGTCGTTGACCTCATCGGAAACACCCCCCTGGTGAAGCTGAACTCGGTGGTCTCACCCGGCTCCGGCCTGGTGGCGGCGAAGATCGAGTACCTCAACCCGGGCGGCAGCTCCAAGGACCGGATCGCAGTCAAGATGGTCGACGCGGCCGAGGCGTCCGGGGAGCTGAAGCCGGGCGGCACAATCGTCGAACCGACCTCCGGCAACACCGGGATCGGCCTCGCGCTCGTCGCGCAGCAGCGCGGCTACAAGTGCGTGTTCGTCTGCCCGGACAAGGTCAGCGAGGACAAGCGCAACGTGCTCAAGGCGTACGGCGCCGAGGTCGTGGTCTGCCCGACCGCGGTCGCCCCGGAACACCCGGACAGCTACTACAACGTCTCCGACCGCCTGGTGCAGGAGATCCCCGGCGCCTGGAAGCCGAACCAGTACGCCAACCCGGGCGGCCCGGACAGCCACTACGAGACCACCGGCCCCGAGATCTGGCGCGACACCGACGGCAAGATCACCCACTTCGTCGCCGGCGTCGGCACCGGCGGCACCATCACCGGCACCGGCCGCTACCTCAAGGAGGTCTCCGGCGGGAAGGTGCAGGTCATCGGCGCCGACCCCGAGGGCTCGGTGTACTCCGGCGGCACCGGCAGGCCCTACCTCGTCGAGGGCGTCGGCGAGGACTTCTGGCCCACCGCCTACGACCCGTCCATCCCCGACGAGATCATCGCCGTCTCCGACGCCGACTCGTTCGACATGACCCGTCGCCTCGCCCGCGAGGAGGGCCTGCTGGTCGGCGGATCCTGCGGCATGGCGGTCGTCGCGGCGCTGCGCGTCGCCGAGCGGGACCCGGACGCGGTGGTCGTGGTGCTGCTGCCCGACGGCGGCCGCGGGTACCTGTCGAAGATCTTCAACGACAAGTGGATGGCGTCGTACGGCTTCCTCCGCACCCCGCTCGACGGCAGCAGGGCCGCGGAGCCGACCGTCGGGGATGTGCTGCGCGGCAAGTCCGGCGAGCTGCCCGACCTGGTGCACACCCACCCGACCGAGACGCTGCGCGACGCCATCGAGATCCTGCGCGAGTACGGCGTCTCGCAGATGCCGGTGGTCGGGGCCGAGCCGCCGGTGATGGCAGGCGAGGTCGCGGGCAGCGTCACCGAGCGGGAACTGCTCTCCGCGGTGTTCGAGGGCCGCGCGCAGCTCGCGGACCCGGTGTCCAAGCACATGAGCGCGGCGTTCCCGCTGATCGGCTCCGGCGAGCCGGTCAGCGCCGCGACGAAGGCGCTCGGCGACACCGACGCGCTGATGGTCGTCGACGACGGCAAGCCGGTCGGCGTCATCACCCGGCAGGACCTGCTCGGCTTCCTCAGCGCGGGCGCCTGACGCCCGGCTCGCTAGGCTGTCGCCATGAGCGAGCAGCAGCAGGGATTCTCCACCAGGGCCATTCACGCGGGCTTCGATCCGGACCCGCAGACCGGTGCGGTGAACGTGCCGATCTACGCCAGCTCCACGTTCGCGCAGGACGGCGTCGGCGGCATGCGCGGCGGCTTCGAGTACGCGCGGACCGGCAACCCGACCCGGCGTCCGCTCGAGGCGAACCTCGCCGCGATCGAGGGCGGACGCCACGGGCGGGCGTTCTCGTCCGGCATGGCCGCCACCGACTGCCTGCTGCGGTCGGTGCTGCGGCCCGGCGACCACCTGGTGATCCCGAACGACGCCTACGGCGGCACGTTCCGGCTGATCGACAAGGTGTTCACCGAGTGGGGGATCGAGCACACCCCGGCGCCGATGGGCGACCTCGACGCCGTCCGGGCGGCGATCCGCCCCACCACCAAGCTGGTGTGGGTGGAGACCCCGACGAATCCGCTGCTGAACATCGGCGACATCGAGGCGCTGTCCGCGCTCGCGCACGAGGCGGGCGCGAAGATCGTGGTGGACAACACCTTCGCCTCGCCCTACCTGCAGCAGCCGCTCGCGCTCGGCGCGGACGTCGTGCTGCACTCGACCACGAAGTACCTGGGCGGGCATTCCGATGTCGTCGGCGGCGCGTTGGTGACCAGCGACGAGGAACTCGACACCAAGTTCGCGTTCCTGCAGAACGGTGCTGGCGCGGTGCCCGGACCGTTCGACGCCTACCTGACGATGCGCGGCATCAAGACCCTCGCGCTGCGAATGGAACGGCACAGCGACAACGCCGAGAAGATCGTGGACCTGCTCACCGGGCATGCCGCGGTGGAGAAGGTGATCTACCCGGGCCTGGCGTCGCATCCGGGGCACGCGGTCGCGGCACGGCAGATGCGCCGGTTCGGCGGCATGGTGTCGGTGCGGCTCAAGGGCGGTCAGCAGGCCGCGCTCGACTTCTGCTCCCGCACGACGATCTTCACCCTCGCCGAGTCGCTCGGCGGCGTCGAGTCGCTGATCGAACACCCTGGCGCGATGACGCACGCGTCCACCGCCGGCTCCGAACTGGAGGTTCCCGGCGACCTGGTGCGGCTGTCCGTCGGCATCGAGGACGCCTCCGACCTGCTCGCCGACATCGAGCAGGCGCTCGGCTGACGCCTCCCGTCCGCGCGGCGCGCGGGTCCGCCGGATCCGCACGCCGCGCACGAGCGGCGCCGCCGCCTTAGGCTGACGGCGTGCAGCTCGTGACGCCGGCCCGGATCGCGGCGGCGGAGCGTGCCCTCTCCCCGGTGATCCGCCGGACCCCGCTGCTGGACTCTCGGGTGCTGACCGAGCGGACCGGCAGGCCGGTGCGGCTCAAGTGCGAGAACCTCCAGCACACCGGGTCGTTCAAACCCCGCGGCGCCTACAACCGGATGGTGAACCTCACCGACGAGGACCGCGCGGCCGGGGTGGTCGCGGCGAGCGCGGGTAATCATGCGCAGGGGGTGGCGTGGGCGGCGCGGCAACTGGGCGTCGCCGCGACCGTTTTCATGCCCGTCGGCGCGTCGCTCCCGAAACTCGCAGCCACCCGTGCCTACGGTGCCACCGTGCACCTGCGCGGAGACACCGTCGACGAGGCGCTGTCGGCCGCGTTCGACTTCGCCGCGGAGACGGGTGCGGTGCCGATCCACCCGTTCGACCACCCCGACGTCGTCGCCGGGCAGGCGACCGTCGGCCTCGAGATCCTCGACGACTTCCCCGACGTCGGAACGGTGCTGGTTCCCACCGGCGGCGGTGGGTTGCTCGCCGGGGTCGCGGCCGCGATCCGCTCGGCCCGCCCCGACGTCCGCATCGTCGGGGTGCAGGCCGACCAGGCGGCGGCCTGGCCCGCATCCATCGCTGCCGGCGAACCCGTTGCCGCGCAGTCGATGTCGACAATGGCGGACGGGATTGCGGTCGGGTTGCCGGGGCAGGTCCCGTTCGCGCACGTGACGGAGTACGTCGACGAGGTCGCCACCGTCAGCGAGGACGCGCTCTCCCACGCGCTGCTGCTGTGCATGGAGCGCGCGAAACTGATCGTCGAACCCGCGGGGGCGGCCGCGGTCGCGGCGCTCGGCGGCGATGGTCCGCGCCTGGACGGGCCGGTGTGCGCGATCCTGTCCGGCGGCAACATCGACCCGCTGCTGCTCACCCACGTCATCACTCACGGACTGCGCGCCGCGGGCCGCTACCTGGCGATGCGGGTGCGGATCCCGGACCGGCCCGGTGGTCTCGCGGGCCTGCTGTCGGTGGTCGGCGGCACCGGGGCGAGCGTGGTCGACGTCGTGCACGCGCGGACCGGCCGCGACCTCGGCCTCGATGAGGTGGAGGTCCTGCTGACCGTGGAGACCCGGGGTCGCGAGCACCGCGACGGCGTCCTCGCCGCCATCCGGTCCGCCGGCTTCACCGCGAGGGTCCAGGAGTAGGCGTGGCGCGCGCGGACGGCCGATTCCGGGTATCCGGTACCGCACGTTCCGGACAATCTGAAGGCTGTCTAAGAGTTCGCTCGAAATGCGCCGGATCTCACACCGTGCACCATACGGTGATGCGAGTCACAGATCAGGGGGCGGCCGCGGTGCCGATGCACCTCGGTCGACGTAGGGAGGATGCGAATGCCGGTTGATCCATCGGCGGTCATTGTGGCCGTTGCCACGGCACTGGGCGGATTGGTGCAGGGTGCCGACCTGCCCGCCCCGGTCAAGGAGCAGGCGACGGCCGCCATCGAGTCGTTCCAGGCCACCTCGCCAACGGCGAGTCAACAGGTCGACGACGTGATCGGGTTGCTGCCCGCACCGATGCAGGGGCAGGCGCGGCAGGCCGTCGAGGACGCGTCCACCGCGGCCGTCGACGCCCTCGACCCGTACCTCCCGCCGCCGCCCCCCGCCCCCGCCCCGGAACCCGAGCCGGCTCCCGCGCCGCCCCCGCCGCCCGTTATCGCCCCGCAGGCGCCCCGTGCGGACGCGCGCGGCGCCGACGTCTCGAGTGTCCCGTTCGGCGGCGACCTGTCCCGCGCGGTGTCCTCGCTCGACGCGGCGTTCCCCGGCGGCAACATCGCACCGATCGGGTCGATCGCCGTGTTCGTGCCCTGGTTCACCAAGGCGGGCGAGATCTGCGACGGCATCAGCGCGCCGATCCTCGCCGCGCTGTACAACGCGGAGAACGGGTTCCGGTACGGCCCGACCGCCCCGGTGTCCCGCACCGGCGCCCGCGGCCCCGGCCAGTTCATGCCGGGCACCTGGGAGACGTGGGGCAAGGACGCCGATGGAGACGGCACCGTCGACATCCTCGGCGTCGCGGACCCGGTGATGGCGTCCGGAAACATGCTGTGCAGCATGTACGGGCAGATCGACGAGTGGAAGCGGCAGGGCCTCGTCGAGGGGGACACCCTGGACCTGACCCTCGCCGGATACAACGCGGGCATCGGGGCGGTCCGACGTGCGGGTGGAATGCCCAGCGGCGCATACGACTACGAGCATCAGACCAAGCCGTACGTGAAGAAGATCCGGGAATCGGAGCCGGTGTTCGCGGCGATCCTGGCCCCGCTCAGCGGGTCCGACGGCACCATCGGCGGCCGGGTTGTCGAGGCGGCGCTGCGGTACCTCGGCCTGCCGTACGTGTGGGGCGGCGGCAACATCAACGGCCCCTCCGGCGGCGGCTTCGACTGCTCCGGCCTGACGTCGTACGCGATGTACTCGGCCACCGGCGACACCCTCACCCTGCCACGGACCTCGGAGACGCAATGGAACATCGGCACCGAGATCCCGATGGACGCCGCCCGCCCCGGCGACCTGGTGTTCGGGAACTGGCAGTCCGGCGGCCCCGGCCACGTCGGCATCTACATGGGTAACGGGCAGATGGTGCACGCCCCGCAGACCGGCGACGTGGTCAAGGTCGGCCCGGTCTTCGACGGCATGAAGGCCCGCCGCATCGTCTAGCTGCGCTGCGCGCCTGTGCGCTGAGTTTCCCCCCCCCCGAGTGGGACTCCTCCCCAGTTTCCCGCGTCCAGTGGGGTCCCC
>NZ_JBSGXD010000006.1:161197-176947 GCF_053609225.1 Rhodococcus sp. NPDC054953
CGACGGGTTAAGGGTTGCCTTGTTCTTCGACGGAATAAAGTCCCGCCGCATCGTCTATTGGCGTTGTGCTCTTGTGCGCGAATTCCACCCCGACCGGGGGGAAATTCGCGCACAGTTCCATATGCTGGGCGGGTGCCCGACGACCTGCTGATCGCGCGGAATCCCGACCCGGACTCGACGCTGCCGTACCTGGTTCGAATTCCGCTTGGTCCGAACGGGATCGTGGTGAAGGCGCGGTCGACGTGGCCGCGCGAGTCGAAGGTGTACTGTCACCGCGCCGACGCCTGGCCGGTGGACGCCGAGATCCTCGAACGGCACCAGGTGCGGTCCTGCACCCGCCGCGGACCCGCGATCGACCTGGTGCTCACCCGCGCAAGGGAGAACCGGTCGCAGCTGGTGCTCACCCGGGCCCGCGGGCGGGAGATGATCTTCTGGCAGTCGCCGCGCACCACCAAGCAGGCCCGGCCCGCAGTGACGGTCCCGACCGCGCGCGCCCACGGCAGGGTCCTCGACATCGTCGTCGACACCGGCGAGAAGTACGCCTACTCGTTCGGCCACCAGCAGGCCGCGACCACGCGGCGCCGCCTCGCCGCCGGTGACTACGCCGTCGAGCTCGACGGGGAGGTGGTCGCCGCGGTGGAGCGGAAGTCGTTGGCGGACCTGGCGTCCAGCCTGCTGTCCGGGAAGCTGACCTACGCGGCGGCGGAACTGTCGGCGCTGCCGCGGGCGGCGATCGTCGTCGAGGACAGGTACAGCAGGCTGTTCACGCTCGAGCACGCGCCGGGTGCGGCGGCCGCGGAGGCACTCGCCGAACTGCAGGCGCGGTTCCCGACCGTCCCGGTCGCGTTCTGCGAGACCCGAAAGTTGGCGCAGGAGTGGACGTACCGGTGGCTCGGCGCCTGCCTCGCCGAGCTGGAGGTGTCGGCGGCCACCAGCCGGGTCGAGCAGACGTTCGCGCCCGGCGCGCCGGTCCCCGTCGCCGAGCCGACCCCGGCCGAGATCCGGCGGTGGGCGCGCGAACAGGGGATCGCGGTGTCGGACAAGGGACGCATCCCCGCCGCCGTCACCCGCGACTTCCTCGCCGCGCGGTCCCGGCCGTCGCGGGCGCCTACGATCGAGGGGTGATCGCGAAACCAGAGCCGAGTTCCCCCGCCGTCGACGCCGCCCTCGCGGTGCTGCGCGCGCACGGACCGTTGACGTCCGAGGACTGGGCGGAGATGTTGGCCGACGCCGGGCACGGTCCCGCGCCGGAGCTGCTGGAGACGGTCGAACTGCTCGACGACCCCAGCCTCGTGGTCCTCGTCGACGGCCGCCGCGCCCTGATCGACACCCTGCTCGAGGGTCGGGTGTTCACGCATCGGGTCGGCGACCGGGAGATCGCCTCGGGCCTGCTGCACGCCGAACCCGACCTTGCGCCGCTGGTCCTGTCGGTGGTCGCGGCCGAGGACGGCCCGGTGCGGGCGCTGTTCCCCGACTACGACGCCGACGAACTCGACGCGCTCGGCGTCGCGGACGCGGACCTGCCCGACGGCGCGGTCCTGCACGTCGGCACCGATGCCCTGCGCGGGTTCTCCGACGGCGACGTGCTCGCGGTGCGGGTGCGCGGCGGCGCGCTCGACCTGTCGGCCGTCGACGGCGCCCTCGAGCCCGCCGACCTGCGCGCGGCATTCGACCGCGTCATCGGGGAGGACAACGCGGACAACCTCGAGACCGTCGTCTGGCAGCTGCTCGCCGACGACGCCGACCTCTTCGTTCGGCCGACGGTGCCGCTCGGCGAGCTGATCGATGCCGCGGGCTACGACCGTGAGGGCAGCTACCTTGCGGCGCACGGATTCGACTTCGCCGCACACCATTTCGCGTCGCATATCGCGATGGTGGCCCGCGAGAACGACCTTCATCCCGACGAGGTGAACGCGGTGATCTCGTTCGTCGACCTGGTTGCCGAGGTCACCGTCGACGGCCTCGACCTCGACGCAGCCACGCTGCGGGTCGCGTCTGATCCGGAAGCATTTGCCGGACTGGAGGACCCGGCGGCGGCCGGCGCAGCGCTGGACGTGGTCGGCGGGTTCGAGGAGGACCAGATGCCCGCGCTGTACACGGCGGCGCTGGCGATCGCGGACCGGGCGCCGCGGCGGGTGAAGGCGTCCGGGCACTGGCTCGCGGGCATGGCCGCGGACTCGCTCGGCGACGTCCGTGAGGCGGAACGCCACTTCGAGGACGCCGCCGCGATGAACGAGGAGTGGACGCCCGCGCTGTTCGAGCTCGCGCAGATCGCGTCCGACCGCGGGGACGCGCAGCGGGGGCTGTCGCTGCTCAGCCGCATCGACGGCGGCGACACTGAGCGGCTACACGCGGTGCTGCAGCGCTTCGCCCCCGCCGACCATCCCGAACTCGGCCGGAACGACCGGTGCTGGTGCGGATCGGGCCGCAAGTACAAGGTGTGCCACCTCGGGAAGACGGACGCCACCCTCGACGACCGCGCGCACTGGCTGTACGAGAAGGCCGCCCTCTACGCCCAGTCGACGTCGCTGTTCGACCTGGTGTTCGCGCTCGCGGACCTGCGCGCCGACGGCCTGGATGGGGAGGACGCGGCCGCGCGGGCGTTCGAGGATCCGCTGGTGCTCGACGCCGCGTTGTTCGAGGGCGGCCTGTTCGCGCTGTTCGTTGCGCGGCGCGGGATGCTGCTGCCCGCCGACGAACTCGACCTCGCGGGCCGCTGGCTGCTGGCGCGGCGATCGGTGCACGAGGTGGTCGCCGCGGACGGTGCGGCGGCGACCCTGCGGGACCTGCGCACCGGCGAATCGGTCGACGTGACGTGCGCGCAGCCGCTGGCGGTCGGTGACGTCGTGTGCGCCCGGGTGGTGCCGACGGGCGAGCGAACCCAGATCCTCGGCGGCGCCGTTCCGGTGCCCGCGTCCCGCCGCGACGACCTGCTCGCGGTGCTGTCCGCCGACACCGTCGAACCGGAGGATGTGATCGCCCGGCTCGCCGACAGCTGAGCGCGGCCGGCCGAACGGGCGGTTACCGGAGCATCGCCCGAGAGGACGCCGCGGTATCCGCCCGTTCGGTGCCGCGGTCACCGCCCCGGCGCGGATTCCTGCTCGGCGAGCGCGCGCCGCGACTCCTCGTGCAGCACCTCCAGCAGTTCCTGTTCCAGCGCGACGAATTCGGGTGCGGTGACGATCGACAGGTCGCGGGGCCGCGGCAGGTCGACGCGCACCTCGCGCCGCACCGTCGCTGGCCGGGCGGACAGCACGACCACCCGGTCGGAGAGGTAGACGGCCTCGCGGATGTCGTGGGTGATCATCAGGACCATCCACCGGTACCGCTGCCACACCTGCTGCAGCCATGCCTGCATCTCGGTGCGGGTCAGCGAGTCCAGCGCACCGAACGGCTCGTCGAGCAGCAGCAGTTCCCGATCCTGGACGACGGTCCGCAGCAGCGCCGCCCGCTGCCGCATGCCGCCGGACAGCTGCGCAGGCCGGGCGTCCTCGAAGCCAGCGAGCCCGAAGGTGGGGAACAGCTCCCTGGGGCGGCGCCGCGCCTCCCCGGTCGGCACACCCCCCCCCTACAGACCGAGAAGCGTGTTTTCTCGGAGGGTGCGCCACGGGAACAGCAGGTCCTGCTGCGGCATGTACGCGCAGTGCGCGGTGCCGGGGCCGAAGTCGATGCTGCCCGCATCGGGGGAGTCCAGCCCGGCCAGCATCGCGAACACGGTGCTCTTGCCGCAGCCGCTCGGGCCGATCACGGAGACGAATTCGCCCGGCTCCGCGGTGAACGACACCCCGCCGAGGACCTGTCGGTCGGGCCGCCGTCCGGGCTGCGGGAACGACCGGGTGAGGCCGTCGACGACCAGGCGGCCACCGCGCCGCTCACCCATGGCGCGCCCGACCCTCGGCGCGGGCCCACGGCGCGACGACGCGTTCGGCGGCGAACGTCAGCAGGTACAGCGTGATGCTGATCAGCGCGGTCACCAGCACCGCCGCCAGCACCAGGTCGGTGCGGAAGGAATTCTTCTGCAGGCTCATGTAGATGCCGAGACCCTCGCTGGCGCCGACGTATTCGGCGAACACCGCACCGACGACGGCGTAGGTGATCCCGATCCGCAGCGCGGTGAAGAACCGGGGCAGCGCCGACGGCAGCCGCACGTACCGGAACACCTGCCGCCGGGACGCACCCATGCTGCGCAGCAGCGCGCCCGCCTCCCGGTCGGCCGCGGCGAACCCCTCGATCAGGCCGATCGCCATCGGGAAGAACGTGACCAGCGCGATGACGAGCACCTTCGGCAGCAGCCCGAAGCCGAACCAGATGATCATCAGCGGGGCGATCGCGATGATCGGCAGGGTCTGGGAGGCAACGAACAGCGGCACGAACGCGCGCCGCAGCCACGGCGAGAAGTCCACCACGATCGCCAGGGCCCAGGCCAGCACCAGGGACACCGCGAACCCGATCAGCGTCACCTGCAGGGTCGCCGCGGCGTGCACCCCGATCTCATCCCGATGCGCCCAGCCCTGCCGGACCACCCGCAGCGGGGACGGCAGCAGCTGCGGACGGATCCCACTGACCTGGACGTACAGTTGCCAGACGGCGACGAGCACGGCCACCGTCACGACCGCAGGCAACGCCAACGGGCTACTGCGTGCGGTGGGGCTACGGGGCGCCGAGGTAGTCATTGGTGAAGTACGTCGACCAGTCCGGTTCGGAGCTCAGCGGCTTGCCGTCCGGCCCGGTGAGCAGACCGTTGCGGTACAGGAAACTCGAGTTCCCCGCCCACTGCTCCAACGTCTGGGTGCCGACCCGCCCGTCGGCGTCCTTCATGTACTGCCCGGCCAGCATCCGCTGGCTCTCGACCACCAGCTGCGGGTCGTTGAAGGCACCCGGGTTGGCGTCGATCAGGTCCCGGGCCGCCTCGTCCGGGTGGTCCGCGGCGAACTGGTAGCCGCGCTGCAGCGCCTGCACGAACCTCGCTGCCTCATCCGGGTTGGCGCTGAGCCAGTCCTCGTTCCCGTCGACGACGATCGCGTACGCGTCCGGGAACCCGAAGTCGGTGTAGCGGAAGTACTTCATCGGGGTCCCGCGGCGCTCGGCCTCGATGCCCTCCCAGGCGAGGTAGGAGACGGTGAAGTCGGCCTGCCCGGAGTAGACCGCCTCGTAGGCGGAGGTGCCGAGGGTGACGGACGTGAACTCGCCGGTGCCGCCATCGTTTCGGATCACCTGCTGCAGGGTTTCCTTCTCGCCCGGCTCGCCGAACCCGGCGTAGGTGGTGCCGTCCAGGTCCTTCGGGCTGGTGATGTCCGCGCGGTCGGCCTTGACGCCGATCCCGGTCGCCCAGTGCTGCAGAGGGGCGAGCACCGACACCGTGTGCGCGCCGGACGCCCGGGAGAACGTCGACGAATCATGGGTGCTGATCCCGAATTCGGCGTTCCCGGCGTCGATCACGGTGTCGACGGCGGTGTTGGTGTACGGCAGGATCTCGACGTCCAGGCCGGCGTCCGCGAAGTAGCCGCGCTGCTGCGCGACGTACAGCCCGGTGTGGTTGGTGTTCGGTGTCCAGTCCAGCGCGAACCGGATCGTCCCGTCCGACCCCGAATCGCTGCCGCAGGCCGCGAGGAGCGTCGACGTCAGTGCGGCGGCGACGATCCCGGTCAGCGCGCGGATCATGCGGCCCGTCACGACAGCGGCCAGGACTGCGGGTGCAGCGCGGTGTCCCAGAACATCAGCTCGTACCGGGTCGCGACGGTGAAGGCGGTGACCATCGCGGCCCGGTCGGCGTCGGTGGCGGCGGCGGCCGCGGCGTCGACGAGGGCGCGGGCCGCGGCGGCGGACTCCTGGAACTCGGGGGCGTCGTAGGTGGACACCCACTGCGCGTAGGGGTGTCCGGGGTCGGCGGCGAGCACCTTCGCCGCGCGGGCCGCGAGGTCCCGGCCGACCTCGGCGTAGATCCAGAAGCACGGCAGCACCGCGGCGGCGCCGACCGCGTACGGTTCGGTCGCGGCGGCCGCGATCAGGTACGACACGTACCCCAGGCAGGCGGACGAGTGTTCCGGCTCGTCGTCCCGCGGCGGAAGGACGTGCAGCAGGTCCTCGTGCAGCGCGGACTCGACGGCCGCCGCGCTGGCGGCCGAGTTCGCCCAGAACGCGGCGGTCTGCGGGTCCGGCGCCTTGGACGCGAGGATCGCCAGCGCCTTCGCGTAGCCGATCAGGTACAGCGAATCCTGCTCGATGTAGGTGCGGAACACCGCCAGCGGCAGCGTGCCGTCGCCGAGTCGGTGCAGGAACTCGAGGTCGTCGATCGCGACCCGCAGCGCCTTCGTCTCGTCCCACAGGTGGTCGGTGAAGCGGTCCGTGGTGGTGGCATGCGTCAACACAGCCATGACATCCCTTCGTCAGCATTACCTGGACAGGTTCTCGGGTCTCATCTCAGCCCCGCAGTCGCGGAGCACCCCGTGTCAGAACACCGTCGACGGTAGCAGGTCGGTCTGCGCCGACCCGGCGGTTGCCGGACCATCGGCCGAGAGCCGCACCCGACAACCGCCCGTTCGCGTCCGGTCGGCGACGCCGCGGGGTGCGTCGCCTACGATCACCGGGTGATCGCCTCGACCGAATCCCGTGGTGACCGGCACCTCGAGATCGTGGGTCGCCGCGCCGCCGACCCCCGCACCGAAGCGCGTCCGGATCCCGCACCCGAACCCGACCCTCGCGAACTCGATGCACCCGAACTCGATGCGCCCGAACCTGATGCACCGGAACCCGATGCGCCCGAACTTGATGCCGCCGGGCACGCGATCGCGGAACTGCGGCGCCGCGGCCCGCTCAGCACCGACGACTGGGTTGCCGCGCTCGTCGAGCGGGGGCTCGGCACGACCGCGGAAATGGCCGCGGTGGTCCGCGCACTCGACGACTCGCCCGTCGGGGTGCTCGCCGACGGCCGGGTTGCCGCGCTCGACGGGCTGCTCGAGGGCCGGGTGTTCACGCATCGGCTGTCCGCGGAGGAGGTCGCGTCCGGGGTCCTCGACATCGACCCGGACCTGTCCGCGCTTTCCGTGCTCGCCGGATCCCGTTCCCGCGGAGGCGAATGCGAGGTCGCCGTGGTCTCCCCGACCGCGGACGCCGCCGCTCTCGCTGCCCGCGGCCGCACCGAGTTCGCTGCCCCGGAGATCGAGCGGCTGCTGCTCGACCCGGACCTGCTGCACGCGGCGACCGCGGGCGACCTGATCGGCCTCGGGCTGGCTGGCGGTCGGCTGCGGCTGGTCCGCGTGGACCGGACCGCACCCGCCCCCGACCTCATCGACGCCCTGCGGGAGGTGATCGCCGACGGCGCCGTGCACACCGACCCCGTCGTCTGGCAGTTGGTTGCCGAGCATCCCGACCTGTTTACCGCGCCGACGGCGCCGCTGACCGAACTGCTCGCCGCCGCGGGCCACGTCTGCGAACGGAACTATCTGGCGCCGAACGGTTTCGACTTCGACGCCTATCACCGGACCGCGCTCGTCGAGTCGATCGCTCGGGAGAATCGGCTGAACGTCGCCGAGGCGGGGTCCGTCGTCGACCTCACCGACCTCGTCCACGAGGTCGCCGACGCGGTCGAGCGGGGCGAGGATCCGTCCGAGGTCGCCGCTGCCCGGGTGACCGCGGACCCGCGGGTCTTCCGTGGCCTCGCGGATCCGTCGGCGGCGGCGGTCGCGTTCGACCTCGCCACCCTCGGGGATGACCGCGCCGAGGCGCTGCACGCGGTGGCGTCGGCGCTGATCGAGCACGCGTCCCGCCGGGTGCGCCCCGCCGCGCACTGGTTGGCGGGCAAGGCCGCCGACCAGTGCGGCGACGTCCTCGTCGCGGTCACCCAGTTCGAGCTGGCGCTGGACCGGGACCCGGACTGGACACTGGCCGCGTTCGATCTGGCCCTGCTCGCCGCCGACGCGGGCGACGTGCCGCGCGCGCAGTCGCTGCTGGCCCGCATCGAGGGCGGCGACGCGGACACCCTGCAGGAGGTGTTGGCGCGGTATCAGCCCGCCGACCGCCGCGAGCTGGGGCGCAACGACCGCTGCTGGTGCGGGTCCGGCCGCAAGTACAAGGCCTGCCACCTCGGCCGGTCCGACCTGACCGCCGACGCCCGCGCCTCCTGGCTGTACACCAAGGCGCTGATGTTCGCCCGGACCCCGGAACTGTTCGACCTGGTGCACGAGCTCGCCGAGATCCGGGCCGCGCACACCGACGACGAGGACGCAACCATCACCGCCCTCGAGGGTGGCCTGGTCATCGACGCCGCGCTGTTCGAGGGCGGGGTCCTCGAGCAGTTCGTTGCCCGGCGCGCGCAGGTGCTGCCCGCGCAGGAACTCGAGCTGGCCCGGCAGTGGCTGGGCGGCAGCCGCGGCGTGTACGAGGTGACCGCGGTGTCACCGGGACGGTCGCTGACCCTGTGCGACGTGGCGGGCGGCGAGCCAATCGAGGTGGTGGACGCGGTGGCGGGCCACCACTTCGCGGTCGGCGGGCTGGTCTGTGCGCGGCTGCTACCGACCGGGGAGTCCGTCCGCGCGTTCGGGGGGATCGAACCGATCGACCCGCGGTACCGGGGCGAACTGGTGGAGATGTGCGGGTCCGCGGAGACCGAGCCGGACGAGCTGGTCGACGTCCTCAGCCTGGCGTTCATGGCGCGCTGATCGTCGCGCGACAGATCGGCCTGTCCCCGGGTGGAACCGATCCGGGCATTGCCGCGTCTGAATCGTTGTGAGCCGATGAGCACGGCCCCTGGGGGAAGGGGACCGGCGCCCGGCGGTTCCGGTGGCCGGTGGGGCAGTCGAGCAGGGGGTGACTGCCCCACCGCGCATTCGCCCCATCTTCGCGCCGAGACAAGTGAACCCCGGTCCGGCACGCTGCCGGGTCCGGGGTTCACTTGGGTGCGGTCGGGCTCAGCCGTGGTACGGCTCGGCGCTGACCAGGGTGACCTTCATCGTCTTGCCGTTGGGCAGGATGTACTCGCGGGTCTCGCCGACCTTCGCGTCGAGCAGGGCGCCGCCGAGCGGGGAGCTGGGGGAGTAGACCTCGAGCTTGTCGTTGCGGGCACCCTCTTCGCGGGTCGCGATCAGGAAGGTCTCGGTGTCGGACTCGTCACCGTCGTAGTACACCTTCACGACCGAGCCGGGCAGGGCGACACCGGACTGGGTGGGGGCCTCGCCGACCTTCGCGCTGTTCAGCAGTTCCTGCAGCTGGCGGATGCGGGCCTCCTGCTGGCCCTGCTCCTCGCGCGCAGCGTGGTAGCCACCGTTCTCCTTGAGGTCGCCCTCTTCGCGTCGCTCGTTGATCTCGGCCGCGATGACCGGACGGTTGGCAATGAGCTGGTCGAGTTCGCTCTTGAGCCGGTCGTGGGACTCCTGGGTCAGCCAGGTCACCTGGGTCTCGGTCATGCTCGATCACTCCTCGTAGTCGGAACCCGGGGACGGGTCCCCTGGACGGACCACCGATACCGGTGGTCGTGCATCGGAGTCCGCGTCGCACGCGCATCCGGATGCAAATACAGCACCACTGCAAATGCAGCAATACACGGTTCCTGCCCGGAACCGTGTATCACCGTATTTTAGCACGAGCTGGGATTTTCCCGGCGAAGGTCGAGGCAGCGCCACCCGCACGACCGGGACGGACCCGGCGGGACTCAGCCCGCGGTCAGGTAGGACGGAACGGTCGATCCGCAGCCGTAGATGTCGGCGACGCCGGGGGGCTGGGAGGTCGTGACCTGGGTGTCAATCTGGACGGTGCCATGCTCGGACGGTTGCACGACGATCTCACGCCGACCGGTCTCGGAACCGTCCCGTGACCGGACGCGGACGATGCACAGCGCCGCCTCGGACGGCTCCTCGCGGGTGACGGTGAAGCTCATCGCCATCGTCGAGTCGTCGACGATCGAATACTGCACCATCTCGGACGCGATGTCCTTCGCGGCGAACTTGTTGTACCCGAGCCAGGCGACGGCGAGGCCGAGCAGGACGACGCCGATGGTCAGCACGATCGAGGTGATCCGGGATCCGCGGACGCTGCCCTGCGGCATCGGATAGCGGTCGGAGGGGATCGTCTCGGTCATCTGCTCGACTCTCGTGCATCGGTCCGGGCAGGCGCGCGTGCCCGGCGGGGCGCCCTCCGTCGGCCGATCCGGACAGGGTCACGGTGACGCTGGAGGTGTCGGGTGGAACTATAGGGGAAGGACACCGGGCCCCCGCCCGCGCGGTCGACGCGACGGGTGGACGGTGTCCGGAAGGCCCGATCGAGTTCCAGGCGAAGCTGAGGTGAAGGAAGACTGTGAGCGGATTACGTCTCATGGCCGTGCACGCCCACCCCGACGACGAGTCGAGCAAGGGTGCTGCGACGATGGCCCGCTACGCCGCCGAGGGCAACGAAGTGCTGGTGGTGACGCTGACCGGCGGCGAACGCGGCGACATTCTCAACCCGGCGATGGACGTCCCCGGCGTCCGGGACCGGATCAGTGAGGTCCGCAAGGAGGAGATGGCGGAGGCCGCGCGGATCCTCGGCGTCCGGCAGACCTGGCTCGGGTTCGTCGACTCCGGGTTGCCGGAGGGCGACCCGAAGCCGCCGCTGCCGGACGGCTGCTTCGCGCTGGTTCCGTTGGAGGAGTCGACCGAGGCGCTGGTCCGGGTGGTCCGCGAGTTCCGTCCGCACGTGATGACCACCTACGACGAGAACGGTGGCTATCCGCACCCGGACCACATCCGCTGCCACGAGGTGTCGATGGCCGCGTACGAGGCGGCCGCCGACCCGGACCGGTTCCCGGACGCTGGCGCGCCGTGGGAGGTGCAGAAGGTGTACTACTCGCACGGATTCATCCGCAAGCGTCTGCAGCTGTTCCAGGACGAGTACGACGCCCGCGGCGAGGAGTTCCCGATGGCGGAGTGGCTGAAGAAGTGGAAGACCGAGCAGGGTGACCTGATGGCCCGGGTGACGACGCAGATCACCTGCGGCGAGTACTTCCCGCAGCGGGACGACGCGCTGCGCGCGCACGCCACCCAGATCGACCCCAACGGGTCGTTCTTCGCGGTGCCGCTCGACATCCAGCAGAAGATCTGGCCGACCGAGGAGTTCGAGCTCGCCAAGACCCGGGTGACCACCGCGATCCCGGAAACCGACCTGTTCACCGGCGTCGACCACGTCGGGGTCGCGTGGTCGGGGCAGCCGGACCAGGAGGAGAAGAAGTGAATCTGGCAAGCGCGTCGGTCGTGTGGCTGGCGCAGACCCAGGGGACGCCGACCGGCCCCGAGTTCGGCAAGGCATCCCCGGTCGGGCTGGTGCTGATCGTGCTGCTGCTGATCGGCACCGTGCTGCTGATCCGGTCGATGAACAAGCAGCTCAAGAAGCTGCCGGAGACGTTCGAGCCGGAGCATCCGGAGGCGGACCAGGAGGCCGACGAGGGCACCGACCGCGGGGCGGCTGCGGCGCCGGCGGCGGGCGCACCCGGCGCCGCGCGCACCGGGGACGAGCCCGAACCGCCCGCGTCGTCCCCGAAGTAGGGCGCACGGGGTGACGAGGTCCCGAAACGCCCTCGGCGACGCGACCAGCCCATACCTGCGCCAGCACGCCGACAACCCGGTGCACTGGCAGCAGTGGGGTCCCGACGCGCTGGCCTGGGCCCGCGAGCGGGACGTCCCGGTGCTGCTGTCGATCGGGTATGCGGCCTGCCACTGGTGCCACGTGATGGCGCACGAATCGTTCGAGGACGCCGCGACCGCGGAGCTGATGAACGAGCACTTCGTGTGCATCAAGGTGGACCGGGAGGAACGCCCCGACCTCGACGCGCTCTACATGAACGCGACCGTCGCGATGACCGGGCAGGGCGGCTGGCCGATGACCTGCTTCCTCACCCCGGACGCGGAGCCGTTCTACTGCGGCACCTACTACCCGCCCGCGCCGCGCGGCGGGATGCCGTCCTTCACCCAACTGCTCGAGGCGATCGCCGACACCTGGCGCACCCGCCGCGACGACGTGCAGCGGGCGTCCGCGTCGATCACCGCGGAGCTGCGCGGCGCGGGCGGAGCCCTGCCCGCGGGCGCCGCGGTGCTGGACGCGGTGCTGCTCGACCGGGCGGCGGCCGCGGTCCGCGCCGACGAGGACGTCGCGCGGGGCGGCTTCGGCGGGGCCCCGAAGTTCCCCCCGTCCGCGCTGCTGGAGGGCCTGCTCCGCGGCCACGAACGCACCGGCTCGGCGCTGGTGCTCGACTCGGTGACCCGGACCGCGGAGGCGATGGCCCGCGGCGGCATCTTCGACCAGCTCGGCGGCGGCTTCGCCCGCTACGCCGTCGACGCCGACTGGGTGGTGCCGCACTTCGAGAAGATGCTCTATGACAACGCCCAGCTGCTGCGGGTGTACGCGCACCTGGCGCGGCGCACCGGGTCGCCGCTGGCGCTGCGGGTCGCCGAGCAGACCGCGGAGTTCCTGCTCCGCGACCTGCGCACCGACTCCGGAAGCTTCGCGTCCGCGCTGGACGCCGACACCGACGGCGTCGAGGGGTCGACCTATGTGTGGACGCCGCAGCAGCTGATCGACATCCTCGGGTTCGAGGACGGGGTGTGGGCGGCCGGCCTGCTCGCGGTGGGCACCGCGGGCACCTTCGAGGCCGGCACCTCGGTGCTGCAGCTGCCCGCCGACCCCGACGATCCGGATCGCTGGGATGCGGTGCGCCGCAGCCTGTTCGAGGCGAGGTCCGCGCGGCCGCAGCCGCACCGGGACGACAAGGTGGTCACCGCGTGGAATGGGCTCGCGATCACCGCCCTCGCGGAGGCGGGGGCCGGGCTGGGCAGGCCGGAGTGGGTGGACGCGGCAACGGACTGCGCCCGGGATCTGCTCGCCACGCACCTGGTCGAGGGCAGGCTGCGCCGCGCGTCCCTCGGCGGGGTGGTCGGGGCGGCGGCCGCGGTGCTCGACGACCACGCCGCGCTGGCGACCGGTCTGCTGTCCCTGTACCAGGCGACCGGGGACCCGGTGTGGCTCACCAACGCCATGCGCCTGCTCGACCTGGCGCAGCGGCACTTCGCGGACCCGGACGCGCCGGGCTGCTGGTTCGACACCGCCGACGACGCCGAGACCCTGATCGCCCGGCCCCGTGATCCGGTCGACGGCGCGACCCCGTCCGGGGCGTCGTCGATGGCGGAGGCGCTGCTGACCGCGTCGGTGCTGACCGGGCCCGCGGACGCGCACCGGTATGCCGCGGCGGCCGCGGCCACCCTCGACCGGGGTGCGCTGCTGCTGCACCGCGTCCCGCGTTCGGCCGGGCACTGGCTCGCGGTCGCGGAGGCCGCGGTGCGCGGGCCGCTGCAGGTGGCCGTGGCCACCACGGGCGGGGCCGGCCCGAACGATGCCGCGGACGCGGACGCGGGGCTGCTCGGCGACTCTGGGCTGCTCGGCGCCGCGCGCAGGCACGCGCCGGGCGGTGCGGTCGTCGTCGGGGCGGCGCCGGATTCCGTTCCACTGCTGGCCGATCGGCCCCTCGTCGATGGGCGGGCCGCCGCCTACGTGTGCCGCGGCGCCGTGTGCGAGCGGCCCGTCGTCGAGGTCGAGACCCTGCTGGAGTCGCTGGCCCGCTAGCGGGTTGCGGCCTCGATCACCGGCCAGGAGCGGGCCAGCTCGTCGCGCCAGTACGGCCAGGCGTGGTTGCCGACCGGGGCGGCGCTGCGGGTGACGTCCGCCCCCGCCGTGCGCAACGCCTGCGCCAGCTGATCGGTGCACAGGTTCGCGCCCACCTCGAGCGCCCCACCGACGACCACGGTCCTGGCGAAGCCGGGGTCGGCCGGATCGTCGTGCGGGCCGGGCAGTCCGGTCCCGGACGAGAGGTACACCGGCTTGCCCGCCAGCGCCGGGGCGCCCGCGATCGGGTCGTGCGCCCGCCAGGTCGCCCCGTCCTGCGGTCCCCACATCAGCTCGGAGTCGGCGCCGCCGTTGATGACCACGAGATCGGTGACGGCCTTGCCGACCGGACCCTCGGTCAGATAGCAGCCGCTGTAGCCGACCGCGCCGTCGAAGACGTCCGGGTACTGCTCGGCGAGCAGCACCGCGCCGGTGGCGCCGGACGAGATGCCGCCGACCATCGTCCTGCCGTTGGTGCCGAGCCGGGCGTCGAGCAGCGGCGGCAGCTCCTCGCCGAGGAAGGTGGCCCACCGGGTGCGGCCGAACGTGGGATGCTCGCGCTCCCAGTCGGTGTAGTTGGTTCCGGTCCCGCCGACCGGGAGCACCACGTTGATGTTCTTGTCCGCGAAGAACTCCCGCGCGTTGCCGCGCTCGGGGTCGAGCCAGTTGTTCTCGGTCACCTGACCGGAGTTGCCGTCGAGCAGTAGGTAGCTGCCGCGCGGGCTGCTGTCGTCGGCGGGCAGCAGCACCTTCACCGGCACCTGACGGCCCATCGCAGGGGAGTCGACCTGCAGCAGCAGCAGCCGGTCGCCGAGGTCGGTGACGGACGCGATCGCTGGCGAGGCGTCGGCGGCGACCGGAACGTAGTCGGGGACCACGGTCTGGGCGGTCGCGGTCTGGGTGGTCGCGATCGGCGCACCGACCACGGTCGCCGCCAACGCCGCCAGCAGGGCGCGGCGGGCGGGCCGCCGGGTCACCGGGGCGCCCCGAGCGCGTCCGCGAGCATCGGCCACGAGCGATGCAGGTCGTCCTGCCAGTAGCCCCACGAGTGCGTGCCGTTCGGGCGGAAGTCGTACTGCACGTTCGTCCGGCCCAGATCGCGGGTGCGCTCGGCGAGCCGGTAGGTGCAGTAGTTGGTCGCGGCCTCGATGACGCCGCCGACCACGAGCTGGCTGCCGAGCGTGATCGGATTCCCGTTCAGCCGGGGGTTCGCGAGCGAATCATGCGCCCCGGGAAGGCCGTTGCCGCTGGCGACGTAGATCGGGATGTCGGGCAGCTTGTCCGCGTTGAGGTACGGGTCGTGCTCGGCCCACTCCGGGTCGCCGGGCGGGCCCCACATGTTGTCGGCGTCCCCGGTGCCCGCACCGACGACCATCGTGACGAACTGCCTGCCCGGCGCCTCGCTGGTCATCGCGCACCCGCTGTAGGAGGCGACGGCGCGATACAGGTCCGGGGCCTGAATCGCCAGGTCGAGGACCGAGGTGCCCGCCATCGACAGCCCGGCAAGCGCGTTGGCGCCGGTGGTGTCGAGCCGCTCGTCGATCACCGGCGGCAGTTCCTCGGTGAGGAAGGTGGTCCACATGTTGATGCCGTTGTTGCCGCTGTTCTTCGCGAGCCCGGGGTCGGGGTGGCGCCAGTCGGTGTAATAGCTGAACGCGCCCTCCATCGGAACGACGACGTTGACGTGCCTGCCGGCGAAGAACTCCGCGACGTCGGTCTGGGCCTCCCAGGTGGCGCCGTCCTCGCCGCCACCCGCCCCGTTGAGCAGGTACAGCGTCGGTGCCGGGGTGTCGGTGTCCGCGGGCCGCAGGATCTCAAGCGGAATGTTGCGCTGCATCGACGGCGAGTACACGTCGATCGCTTCCCAGCGGTCGCTGCGGGGCGCGGTGTCCGGCGAATCCTGCCGGGCCGCAGGAGAATCAGGAGTCTGCGCCGCGGCGACCGGCGGGCCGAGGGTGAGCAGGCCGACGGTGAGGGCGAGCCCGCAGGCGCGACGCAGGTGGGGTGAGGGGCTCAACGGCGATCCTTGCAGCGGCACGGTTCGTGGATGGGGGTGAGGCGGGTGCGGGGGGGGGGGGGGAGAGGGCAGGGGGGAGACAAGAAAAAGAACACCCTCCTAGCAGAGGTGTT
>NZ_JBSGXD010000006.1:176957-196244 GCF_053609225.1 Rhodococcus sp. NPDC054953
GGGGGGCAGGAGAGAAAACACGGGGGCCCCACACCGAAGCGCCGTCTACTTGGCGGCCGGGGTTCCGCCGCTCAGCGCGATCAGCGCGTTGACGAGCCGGCTGCCGTTGTCGTTGGCGCTGCCGATCAGGGTGCCCAGAGTGTCGGTGACCGATCCCATGTGTGCTCCTCAGGTGTGAACGTGCACGGCGCGCGCCGCGCACGGGTGAAAGAGTGGGGTGACGTTCGCGGTGCGCCGCGCGAGTGGTGGCCGCAGCGCTGAGAACTACGCCGGCGGGGCGCCGACGCTGCCCTCGGCGGACCCCATGAACAGCTCGAACAGGCCATCGGCCGCGATGACCGAGCCGAGTCCGGGGATGATTGCACCGATGACGCCTTCGAGTGAACCCACGTGTGCCTCCTAAGCGTTGAACTTCGGGCGGCGGTGCCGGGTCTGCAGGACACAGGCTCGTGCTCCGCTCATTCGTTACGACCGGTCGGTTCGCAACATCGGCACGGTAACAACTGTCTGTATGCAATGTAAGGAAAAACACACTATTCGTGGGGTGTTTCGTCCGAATTATTCGGCCGCGGCCGCCGCCAGCTCGCCCAATGCCGCCGTGAGCAGGCGTTTGTACTCCTGCGGGTCGGGCATCATCGCGGTGTCGGTGCTGAAGGTCAGGTCCACCGCACTCGGCTCCGAGGACACGATCAGGTGACGCAGCCCGGATCCGTCGACGACGCCGAGCACGCCGAGGATGCGCACCACCGGCGCCCCCGCGAAGGCAAGGTCGGTGCCCGCCCACGGCACATTGCTCACCATCGTGTTGTACCCGGACACCGTCTCCCCGGTGTGCTGCTGCAGTCGGCGGGCGTAGCCGGTCAGCCGCAGCAGCCAGGCGGGCGAGGTCTCGATGCGGCGTGCCGCCCGCCGGACGTGCTCGTTGCCGTGCCGGGTCTTCTCGGCGCGGGCGGAGGACGCGATCGCGCGCAGCCGCTCGACCGGGTCCGCGACGTCGGTATGCAGGTCCACCGACAGCAGGCCGACGTGGGTGGCCCGCGGGCCGTCGGTGTCCGCGCCCGCCCCGGTTCCGGTGCCGCGCAACGACATCGGCACCATCGCGGCGAGTGACCCGGTCGGGGTCTCGCCGTGCCCGTCGAGGTAGCCGCGCAGCGCGCCCGCGACGGTGGCGAGCAGCACGTCGTTGACGGTGACGCCGGGCACCGCGGCGCGCACGGTGTCGATCGCCTCCCTCGGCAGCCGCACATGGTCGAACGTCGGCTCGGCGGCTAGGGCGCCGTTGAACCGGCACCGCGGGCGGGTCGCGGGTGGGGTGACGAACTCGCCCGCGGCGGACACCTCGCGGGCCCGGCGGTCGGCGTCGCCGGTGGCGCGCAGACCGAGGCCGAACCGCGTCAGCCGCAGCGGCAGGGTGGCGCCGGCCACCGCGAACTCGACGAGCGGATGCGGTGCCCGCACCGGCTCGGGCAGCCGGTCCGGGGCGGCACCGAACAGGCGGCGTCCGAGGTCCCGGGTGGCGATGCCGTCGCCCGCGCTGTGGTGGAACTTGAGCACCACCGCGGTCATCCGGTCCGGCGAGGCGTCGACGCCGGTGACCCCGGTGAGCACGTGCAACTGCCACGGCGGCCGCGTCAGGTCGATCGGCTCGGCGACGATGCCGGAGACGCGGCGCCGCACCGGTTCCCAGCCCGGTCCGTCGACGGCCTCGAGGTGCACGTGCCGGTCGAGGTCGAGGCGCGGGTCCGGCTCCCAGCTCGGCAGGTCGAGATCCAGTGGTACCCGGCGGATCCGGTGGGTGAACATCCGGGCCTGACCGAGGCGCTCGCGCATCCACCCGGTCACCGCGGGCCGGTCGGGGTCAGCGCCGCCGGTCGCGTCGAACAGGTACACCGCCACGACGTTCGAGCGGTGCCGCTCGCTCTCGTTGTAGTAGTACTCGGCGTCCTGCGGGGCCAGGCGCGCGGGCGCGGGCCCCCCACGTAGAACGGTCACAGTGCTCCCCTTCCGGTTCCCGGTCCGGCAAGGGTAGATCCCGGACCGCTGACCGCGGCGCGAAAAGGGGAATGCCGGACGGCGGAACCGAACGGCCGCGGGTCGCGTCTGGTAGGGGGAATGGATCGTTCGTGGAGGGGGTGTCCGTGCGCGGCATGATCGGCGCGACAACGGCTCAATGGCAGGTTGCCGCAGTGGAGTTCGACATCCTGTGGCGGCTGCATGGCCGGGACCGGTTGCCGTATCCGCTGCGGTGTCGCGGAAGCGCGGACACCGCGGACCGGCACCGCCGCGATCGCCGGGCCGCGGCGGCGCGGATGCGGGCCGTGCTCGACGAGGACCTCCATGAGGCGCTGACGATCCTGCTGGACCCGGCCGTGCGGGTGGAGGTGTGCGGATTCCACGGCGTCCGGCTCGGGTCGGTGACCCGGCTGCACGCGGGCATCCGGGGCGGGGTCGGGGCCCTCGCCGCGCAGGCGCCCGGCACCGACGCGGTGCGGATCTCGCTGCTGCCGGACCGGGCGGTCCCGGCAGCGATCGCCGGTGCGCTTCCCGCCGCGCCCCGAGGAACCGGGGGCGGGGTCACCGGGCGTCGGCGGGTGCCCGCGCCAGGAGCGGTGCTTCGCCCGATCGGCGACCGGGAGGCGGCGCTGGCGGCGTTCCTCGGGCTACCGCGGACCGGGATCGGGGAGATCGGCGTCCACCCCGGACCCGCGGTGGACTGGCGGCCCAGCCCGGATGGTGCCGTCGTGCACTGGATGGACCACCCCGACGGTCGCTACCTGGTCCGCGGATCGGACGCCGCCGAGGTGCTGCCGGTGTCGGAGGCGGAGCTGGCGGCGCAGTTGCGGGCGCTGATCGCCGCCGTCGGGTGACTCGCCGCGATCAGGGGAACACCACCAGCCACACCGCCACGTAGTGGCACAGGGCGGCAACAACCGTTCCGGCGTGGAAGAACTCGTGGTGGCCGAAGGTCGCGGGCCACGGATTCGGCCACCGCGTCGCGTAGAGGACCGCGCCGACGCTGTAGAGCACGCCGCCGACGGCAAGCAACACCAGCGGCAGCCACCCGACCTGCCGGACCAGATCGTCGGCGACCGGCACGATCGCCCACCCCAACAGCAGGTAGAGCGGCACCCCGACCCAGCGGGGCGCGGTGGGCCACAACATCTTCAGCGCCACCCCGGCCGCCGCGCCCGACCACACCACCGCCAGCAGGGGGCGGCCGGTGGCCGGGGGGAGGGCGAGCAGCGCGAACGGGGTGTAGCTGCCCGCGATGAACACGAAGATCATCGAGTGGTCGGCCCGCTTCATCCGGGTGCGCGCGCGGACCGTCGGCCAATGCACCCGGTGGTAGACGGCGCTGACGCCGAACAGGCCGCAGACCGTCACCGCGTACACCGTCGTCGCGGCCGCTGCCGTCGCGGACGCCGTTGCGGCGGCGGCAACCAGCACGGCGCCAGCGGCGACCGCCACCCCGAACGCCCACGCGTGGATCCACCCGCGCAGCCGCGGCTTCGCCGGTGCGGTGGTGTGGTCGAGGACGGTCATGGGTGCTCCCCGGGTCGGCGGACACCTAACCTACGGAACCGTAGGTTAGGTTGCGGGGCGACTGTACCCCGGCCGGACGCCCCCGCGACCGGGGTGCGACGGCGGTCACGTCCCGCCGGACAACCGGTGCCCGCGGACGCCGACCCGGCCCGGCGTAATGTGGCCTCTCGTGGTGCTCGGGAACTTGGCGGAGAAGACGCTGGTGATGTCCAGGTGAAGGTCTCGAACCTGCTGTACAGCCTCTACGAGCGCCGTCTTGCCCGGCAGCTCGGTGGTGTGCAGCGGCCGAGGCATGTCGCCGTCATGTGCGACGGCAACCGGAGGTGGGCACGGGAGAACGGCTTCACCGATGTCGCGCACGGACACCGGATGGGTGCCCTCAAGATCGCCGAACTGCTCCGCTGGTGCGACGAGGCGGGCATCGAGATGGCCACGATCTACCTGCTCTCCACCGAGAATCTGCGCCGCGACCCGGAGGAACTCGACACCCTGATCGAGATCATCACCGACGTCGTCGAGGAGATCTCCGGCCCCGACCAGAACTGGTCCGTCAAGATCGTCGGCACCCTGGACCTGCTGCCCGAGGACTCGGCTCGCAGGCTGCGGGAGGCGGCCGATCGCACCGCGGGGCGCACCGGCACCCATGTCAACGTCGCCGTCGGTTACGGCGGTCGGCAGGAGATCGCCGACGCGGTGCAGTCCCTCGTCCGCCGGAAGCAGGCGGAGGGTCTCGCCGGCGCGGACCTCGTCGAGGCGATCACCGTCGAGGGCATCGGCGGCAACCTGTACACCTCCGGGCAGCCCGACCCGGACCTGGTGATCCGCACGTCCGGTGAGCAGCGGCTATCCGGTTTCCTGCTGTGGCAGAGCGCCTACTCGGAGATCTGGTTCACCGAGGCCTACTGGCCGGAGTTCCGTCGCGTCGACTTCCTCCGGGCACTGCGGGATTACGCGGCCCGGCACCGGCGATTCGGAACCTGAGCTACAGCTTCCGCAGGCGCAGCCGGTTGATCGAATGGTCGGCGTCCTTGCGCAGCACCAGCGTCGCCCGCGGACGGGTCGGCAGGATGTTCTCCACCAGGTTCGGCCGGTTCGTCGAGTTCCAGATCTCCGACGCTGCGATGGTCGCGTGCTCGTCGGACAGATTCGAGTAGTGGTGGAAGTGCGCGTTCGGATCCGCGAACGCCGTCTTCCGCAGCGTCAGGAACCGTTTGATGTACCAGCGTTCGATGTCCTCGACCTTCGCGTCCACGTAGATCGAGAAGTCGAACAGGTCCGAGACCATCAGCCGGGGACCGGTCTGCAGGACGTTCAGCCCCTCCAGGATCAGGATGTCGGGCTGCCGGATGAGGTGATATTGGCCGGGCACCACGTCGTACAGTCGGTGTGAATACACCGGTGCGGCAACCTCTTCCGCGCCCGACTTCACCTCGGTGACGAAACGCAGCAGCTTCCGGCGGTCGTAGCTCTCCGGGAACCCCTTGCGGTGCATGATGCCCCGCCGGGTCAGTTCCGCTGTCGGATACAGGAACCCGTCGGTGGTCACCAGATCCACCCGGGGATGGTGGTCCCAGCGGGCGAGCAGCGCCTGCAGCACCCGGGCGGTGGTGGACTTGCCGACCGCGACCGACCCGGCGACACCGATCACGAACGGCACCTGCCGGTCCGGGTGCTTCTCGCCGAGGAACGTCGCGGTCGCGGCGAACAGCCGCTGCCGGGCCGCGACCTGCAGGTGGATCAGACGCGAGAGCGGCAGGTACACCTCCGCGACCTCGTCGAGGTCGATCTGTTCGCCGAGGCCGCGCATGCCCTGAAGTTCTTCCTCGGTGAGCACCAGCGGAGTCGACTTCCGCAGGGTCCGCCACTGTTTGCGATCGAACTCGACGTACGGACTGCTCTCGCTCACCTTCGCCATGCGCGCGTCCCGACCTCGTCCTGCACAGCCTCGATCTGCATAGGGGAATTGTGCGCGCCCACACACCGGCGCGCCGCGCCGGGTCCGGACACTAGGCTGCCCAGGTATGGACGCCGCCGCATTCGTACGTGAATATCTGCTGCTCGGGCTCGGTTTCGACCGGATCGAGGAGGGATTCGTCGACGCGTATACCGGCGACCCGGCCTTGCGTCGCCAGGTGGAGAACGCCCCGGCGCCCGAGCCGCGGGACCTGGCCCGCCGGGCGGCGCAGCTGCGCGCCGAGCTGCGCAGTGTCGAGCTGCCCGCCGACCGCGCCGAATTCCTCGACGTGCACCTGCGCGCCCTGGAGTGCTCGGCGCGCACGTTCGCCGGCGAGCGGATCGGATTCGTCGACGAGGTGCACGCCTACTTCGACGTTCGGATCGAGGAGGGCAATGTCGACGACTACCGGGACGCGCACCGGGCGATGGACGAGGTGCTCGCGGGCGGCGGCACCCTCGCGGAGCGGCTGCAGGCGCACCGCGCCGCCGACGAGATCCCGCCGGAGCGGCTCGCCGAGTGCGTCGACGCGTTCTCCTCGGCGCTGCGGGACCTGGTGCGCGCCCGCTACCCGCTGCCCGAGACCGAACGCGTCGAGTACGAGGTGGTCGGCGACAAGCCGTGGTCGGGCTTCAACTACTACCTGGGCGACTATCGCTCCAAGGTGGCGATCAACTCGGATCTCAAGCAGCACATGGCGAATCTGCCGCACCTGATCGCCCACGAGGCGTATCCGGGTCACCACACCGAGCACTGCCGCAAGGAGGCGGGCCTGGTCGATGCCGGGCAGGTCGAGCACACCCTCTTCCTCGTCAACACCCCGCAGTGCCTGATGGCGGAGGGCCTGGCGGACCATGCGCTGGGTGCGATCGTGGGGGACAGGAGCGGAGCCGGCGGAGCGACCCGGGGGGACAGGAGCGGAGCCGGCGGAGCGACCCGGGGACAGGGCTGGGGGAGGTGGGCGGAGCAGATTTATGCGGACCTGGGACTGCGGTTCGACGGCGAGCGCGCCGAGGCGCTGTCGACCGCGTCCGCGAAGCTGCTCGGGGTGCGGCAGGACGCGGCGCTGCTGCTACACGACCGCGGCCGCTCCCACGACGAGGTCGCGCGGTTCCTGCAGACCTGGAACCTCAGCACGCCGGAGCGGGCGCGGCAGTCGCTGCGCTTCCTGTCGTCGCCGCTGTGGCGGGCCTACACCTCCACTTACGTCGAGGGCTACCGGCTGCTCGGAGGCTGGCTGGACCGTGCCGTGGACGCCGACGACCGCGCGGACCGGTTCGGGCGGCTGCTCGACGAACCGCTGATCCCGTCCGCCCTGCGCTGACCGGCGTCGCCTACACTGGTCGCAGCTTCACGAGTGCCGTCGCCAAGCCCCGACTGGACGGCCGCCAACCCCACGCTCGCGGGTGGCTCGGGTGACGAAGCGGCCCGCACCGACCGGTGCAGGCAGGAGCGCCCCCGGATTCCGGGCGGCCCGAGGAACTCGGGAGTACCCCATGAACCAGTTGCCCACCGCCGTCCCCGCCGCGCCGCACGGCGTCGACGACACCGCCGTCGACGTGCTGGTCCTGGTGCAGTCCGACGATCGGATCCGGCTCGAATGGCCGGACGGGGTGGCGGTGCGCACGCATCCCGATCCGCGTCCGTTGCGGGCCGCGCTGCGGTCCACGGGCGGTTTCGCGCGGTGGCGGCCCGGCAGGCAGCTGCTGGCGGTGCCCGCAGGCCCCGGCCGCAGCCTGCTGTTCGGGCTCGCCGCCCCCGCACCGGTGGTGCCGCGGTGACCAGCGGATTCGTCCGGTCCGGTCGCCCGGGCCCGGCGCCCTCCGCACCCGCGGCGAGATGCCACTGACCTGGCCCTAGAATGAGGGTGCCCCCTGCCCGGCCTTTCGCTTGGAGATCCCTCGATGACCGCTGTGCCCAGCACCGACGTCAACAACGCTTCGCTCGCCGAACTCGACCCCGAGGTCGCGGCGGCCATGAACGGTGAGCTGGCCCGTCAGCGCGACACCCTGGAGATGATCGCGTCGGAGAACTTCGTTCCCCGCGCGGTGCTGCAGGCGCAGGGCAGTGTCCTGACCAACAAGTACGCCGAGGGTTACCCGGGCCGTCGCTACTACGGCGGCTGCGAGCACGTCGATGTGGTGGAGAACCTGGCGCGCGAGCGTGCCAAGGCCGTCTTCGGGGCCGAGTTCGCGAACGTGCAGCCGCACGCGGGTGCGCAGGCCAACGCCGCCGTCCTGATGGCACTGATGAACCCGGGCGAGAAGCTGCTCGGCATGGATCTCGCGCACGGCGGTCACCTCACGCACGGCATGAAGCTGAACTTCTCCGGCAAGCTGTACCAGGTCGCGTCGTACGGGGTCCGTGAGGACACCCACGTCGTCGACATGGACAAGGTCCGTGAGATCGCGCTCGCCGAGCGTCCGCAGGTGCTCATCGCGGGCTGGTCCGCCTACCCGCGGCACCTCGACTTCGCCGCGTTCCGCGCGATCGCCGACGAGATCGACGCCAAGCTGTGGGTCGACATGGCGCACTTCGCTGGTCTGGTTGCCGCGGGCCTGCACCCGTCGCCGGTGCCGCATGCCGACGTCGTGTCCACCACCGTGCACAAGACCCTCGGCGGTCCCCGCTCCGGCATGATCCTCGCCAAGCAGGAATGGGCGAAGAAGCTGAACTCCGCGGTGTTCCCCGGTCAGCAGGGCGGGCCGCTGATGCACGCGGTCGCCGCGAAGGCCGTCGCGATGAAGATCGCGGGCACCGACGAGTTCAAGGCCCGTCAGGAGCGCACCCTCGCTGGCGCGAAGATCCTCGCCGAGCGTCTCGGCGGTTCCGACGTCGCGGGCAACGGCATCTCGGTGCTCACCGGCGGCACCGACGTGCACCTGGTGTTGGTGGACCTGCGGAACTCCGCGCTCGACGGCCAGCAGGGCGAGGATCTGCTGCACGAGATCGGTATCACCGTGAACCGCAACGCGGTTCCGTTCGATCCGCGCCCGCCGATGAACCCGTCCGGCCTGCGCATCGGCACGCCGGCGCTGGCCACCCGTGGTTTCGGCGACGCCGAGTTCACCGAGGTCGCCGACATCATCGCCACCGCCCTGGCGAACGGCACGAACGCCGACGTCCCCGCGCTGCGCGCGCGGGTGTCGAAGCTGGCCCTCGACTTCCCGCTGTACGACGGGCTCGAGGACTGGGGCATGCTCTCCAAGAACGTCTAGGCGACAATTGACGACGGCCCACACCCCGCGGGGTGTGGGCCGTCGTCGTGTTCCGGCGCCTATTTCATGGTGGCGAGCTGGATCAGATTCCCGCAGGTGTCGTCGAGAACGGCCGTCACGACCGGGCCGAAATCGGTTGCCTCCTGGGTGAACTCGACTCCGAGTGCGCGGAGGCGTTCGACCTCGGCGTATACGTCGTCGACGGCGAACTGGGTGTACGGGATGCCGTCGGCGACCAGTGCCTCCCTGAACGGGCGCGCCGCCGGGTGCCCGGCCGGTTCGAGCAGCAGCTCGGTGCCGTCCGGGTTCGCGGGGGAGACGACGGTGAGCCAGCGGGCGTCGCCGGTGGGCACGTCTGTCTTCTTCACGAAGCCGAGCTTCTCGGTGTAGAACGCGAGCGCCTTGGCCTGGTCGTCCACGAGCACGCTGGTGATGTTGATGCGGATCACGGGGTCGGTTCCTCTCGGTTGATGGGCCACCGTTCGACGATTGCGCGGAGCGGACCGGTGTCGATGTGGTGGAACTTGTATCGGCCCTGACGCCGGGTGTGCACCAGGCCCGACTGTTCGAGGACCGCGAGGTGCTGCGAGACCGCCTGACGGGATGAGGTGAGGCCGTGTTTCATCGTGAGCCTGCCGCAGATCTCGAACAGGGTCTGCCCGTCGCGGTCGATCAGCTCATCCAGGATGGTGCGTCGCGTCGCGTCGCTGATCGCCTTGAATAGGTCGGGTTCTGCGTCCACGAGCCAAGTATATGCAAGTCGGCACTTGCCTATCAAGCGTCGGCCCCGCCTTAACGCAACGTTCACCGTGTTGCTCACGGTGCGGCGCCCGCGGTGGACGTAGCGTTCGGATCAACGGGTGACAGGGGAAGTCGCCCGTCCGGGAGGTTCGAGTCGTGACTGACTTGTTCGGTGCGAGGGGACCGGCGCCCGGTCCCTGCGGGGCTCGGGCCTCGCGCGGACCCACCGGCCCAGCGAACCGCCGCCTGCGCGGGCGCCGCGTCGGCGTAGGAGCCACCGTGACCGCAAACCGCTCCGTCCGCACCTACGTTCTCGACACCTCGGTCCTGCTCTCCGATCCCTGGGCGGTCGCCCGGTTCGCCGAGCACGACGTGATCCTGCCGCTGGTGGTGATCAGTGAACTGGAAGGGAAGCGACACCACCACGAGCTGGGATGGTTTGCACGCGAAGCACTTCGGTTGCTCGACGATCTCCGGATCGAGCACGGCCGACTCGACCAACCCGTCCCGATCGGCACCGACGGCGGCACCCTGCAGGTGGAGCTCAACCACACCGACCCGTCGGTGCTGCCGGTCGGCTTCCGCACCGACTCGAACGACTCTCGGATCCTGGCGTGCGCGCTGAATCTCGCGGCCGAGGGGCGGGACGTGACACTGGTCAGCAAGGACATCCCGCTGCGGGTCAGGGCGGGCGCCGTCGGGCTCCCCGCGGACGAGTACCACGCCCACGACGTGGTGCCGTCCGGGTGGACCGGGATGACGGAACTCGACGTCGCCTCCGAGCGGATCGACGAGCTGTTCGCCGACGGTGTCGTCGAGCTCGACGAGGCGCGGGAGCTGCCGTGCCACACCGGGATCCGGCTGCTCGGCACCCGGTCCAGCGCGTTGGGGCGGGTCACCCCCGACAAGCGGGTGCAGCTGGTGCGGGGGGAGCGGGAGGCGTTCGGCCTGCACGGCCGGTCCGCGGAACAGCGCATCGCCCTCGACCTGCTGCTCGACGAGAGCGTCGGCATCGTGTCCCTCGGCGGCAAGGCGGGCACCGGCAAGTCGGCGCTCGCCCTCACCGCCGGGCTCGAGGCGGTGCTCGAACGGCGCAGCCACCGCAAGGTGGTGGTGTTCCGGCCGCTGTACGCGGTCGGCGGGCAGGACCTCGGCTACCTGCCGGGCAGCGAGAGCGAGAAGATGGGGCCGTGGGCGCAGGCCGTCTTCGACACCCTCGACGGGCTCGCTGGCCCCGAGGTGATGGAGGAGGTCATCGCCCGCGGCATGCTGGAGGTGCTGCCGCTGACGCACATTCGCGGCCGCTCGCTGCACGATTCGTTCGTCATCGTCGACGAGGCTCAGTCGCTCGAACGGAACGTGCTGTTGACGGTGCTGTCCCGGCTTGGCAGCGGATCCAGGGTTGTCCTTACCCACGATGTCGCCCAGCGCGATAACCTGCGGGTCGGTCGGCACGACGGCGTCGCCGCGGTGATCGAAAAGCTCAAGGGGCATCCGCTTTTCGCGCACATCACGCTGACCCGCAGCGAGCGGTCGCCGATCGCGGCGCTGGTCACCGAGATGCTCGAGGAGTTCGGCCCCACCCCCTAAGCGGCTCCACCTGTGAGTCCTTGTGGTCCCGTCAGGGACCAGAAGGACTCACAGGCGGCGGAGCCGCCTCCAGCGTTTGACGGCACGGTGCCCGTTGGTCAGGATGTGGTGTGCGCACTGTGATGCGGGTCATCTACGCGACCGTGGTGGCGACGGTACTCGCCCTGGTTGCGGCGCCGCTCGCGGCCGCGCAGGGCCCGTGGTTCGCGGACCGGGTCGGCGGAGCCAGCCAGGTGATCGCGGTCAACGGAACCGGTGGCACCCACGCGACACTCGAGGCGTGGCAGCGCTCGCCGGTCGGGTGGCACCGCATCACGCCGTCCCTTCCCGCGACGGTCGCCGATGATGGTGCCCTTGCCGCCGCGCGCGGGGTGTTCCGCCTCGAGGAGCAGGCAGGGGCAACCCCGTCCCCGGACGGCGGTCTGGCCTACCGCACGGCCGCGGCGGGCGGGGTTCCGGACGGCGCGGGAGAACCCGCCCTTGGCCGGGTCGCGGTGGACGCGACCGCCCTGCAGTGGCTGACCCGGTGGCTGCAGCCGGGCGCGGTGATCGCGATCGGGGCCTGACCGACCCGCTCAGCGGGCGCCGAGGACGCGCCGCAGCTCCTTGCGGCTGGTCTTGCCGACCCCGGTCTCCGGGAATGCGTCGAGCACCCGCACCCGGTCCGGGATCTTCCACGCCGCGAGGCCGCGTTCGCGCACGAACGCACGGATCTGGCCGGTCGTCGGCGGGTTCACCGGGTCGGCGGCGAGGACGAACGCGCAGGTGCGTTCGCCGAGATACTCGTCGGGGATCGCGACCACGACCACGTCCCGCACCGCGGGGTGCGCGAGCAGATGCTCCTCGACCTCCTCGGCGGACACCTTCTCGCCGCCGCGGTTGATCCGGTCCACCGCGCGACCGCACACGGTGATGTTGCCTCCGGGGTCGACCCGGACGACGTCGCCGGTGCGATACCAGCCGTCCGGGGTGAACGACCGCGCGTTTGCGTCGGCGTTGCGGTAGTAGCCGCGAATCGTGTAGGGGCCCTGGGTCAGGAGGGCGCCCTCGGTGCCCGGCGGGACGTCCTCGTCGTTGTCGTCGACGACCCGGATCCGGTCGAACGGCGACATCGGCCTGCCCTGGGTGGTGGTCACGACGTCGTCGGGGTCGTCGAGCCGGGTGTAGCAGACCAGGCCCTCCGCCATGCCGAACACCTGCTGGAGTCGGGCGCCGAGGGCGGGACCGATCCGGGCGGCCAGCTCGTCCGGGCAGCGCGCCCCGCCGACCTGGACCGTGCTCAGGGTGGCGATGTCGTGCGGATGCCCGCGCTCGGCGGTCTCGACCCACAGCCGGGCCAGCGGCGGCACCAGCCCGGTCATCGTCACGCCAGCACGGGCGATCATCGCGAACGCGGCGGACGGGCTCGGTGACGGGGTGAGCGCGATCGTCCCGCCCGCGGCGATGGCGCCGAGGATGCCGGGGGAGCTCATCGGAAAGTTGTGTGCCACAGGGAGAGTCGCCATGTAGACGGTGTTTGCGGTGACGCCGCAGAGCTCGTTGCTGCGGACCACGCTGTAGAGGTAGTCGTCGTGGGTGCGGGGGATCAGCTTGGGGACGCCCGTGCTGCCGCCGGACAGCTGCAGGAACGCGACCGCCCCCGGATCGGCGGGGGGGAACGTGCGCGGCGCGCCGCGGGTCTCGCCGAAGTCGACGGTGCCCTCCGGTGCGGCGGCGCCCGGATCGGGAATGCAGACGATGGTGCGCAGCGCGGCCGAGCCCGCCGCGACCTCGACGGCCAGTGCGGCGTGATCGAAGCCGTCGTGGTGGTGGGCGACGACGATCGCCACTGCCCCGGACGCCGCGGCGAGCGCGGTCAGCTCCGCGGACCGGTGCGCGGGGAGGCAGAACACCGGCAGCGCACCGATCCGGAAGAGCGCGAACACGGTCGCGACGTACTCGGCGCGGTTCGGCAGCTGGACGAGCACCCGCTCGCGCGGCGCGACACCGAGATCGGCGAGACCCGCGGCGAGGCCGTCGACCCGCGCGTCGAGCTCCCGGTAGGTCCAGCGGGTGTCGGCGTCGACCACCGCGGGGGAGTCCGGACGGGCCGCGGCGGACTCCCGGAGCACCTGGTCGAATGTCCTTCCGGCCCAGAGTCCCTCGGCGCGGAAGCGGGTGGCGTCCGGCGCGGGCCACGGGGTGAACTCGACCGGACCGGGCGAGGTCGTCGACACCACTGCACACTCCCCTCTCGGTGACTCGTCGGCACGAGGCAACGGGCATTAGGATAGCCTAGGCTCATGGCAGTGGAGGGAGTGGCCGGACGGTCCGTGCTGGTGACCGGCGCCGCGGGCGGCATCGGTGCCGCCGTCGCCCGGATCTTCGAGGAGGCGGGCGCGACGGTCGCCCGGTGGGACACCGCGGGCGTTGCCGGGGCCGACCTGCGCGCGGGCGGGACCCTCGCCGTCGATGTCACCGACGCCGACGCGGTCGCCGCCGGATTCACCGCCACCGAGGAAGCGGTCGGTCCGGTCTCCATCCTCGTCCACGCCGCGGGCGTGCTGCGTACCGGCTCCGGACTGGACCGCGGCGGCGACTGGGACACCTGCATGGCGGTCAACGCGACCGGCACCCGCAACGTGGCTGGCGAGGCAGCCCGGCGGTTCGTCGCCGCCGTCGCCGCAGGCGCCGACCCGGGCGTCATCGTCGGGGTGTCCTCCAATGCGGCGGCCACCCCGCGTGCCGCGATGGCCGCCTACGGCGCATCCAAGGCCGCGGCCACCGCCTACCTGCGCAGCCTCGGGCTCGAGCTGGCCCCGCACGGGATCCGGTGCAACGTCATCTCGCCCGGGTCCACCGACACGCCGATGCTGCGCGGCATGTGGGCGGCGGGGAGCGACGAGTCCGCGTCCGTGATCGCCGGCGACGCATCGGCCTTCCGGCTCGGCATCCCGCTCGGCCGGATCGCGCACCCGGACGACATCGCGCGCACCGCGCTGTTCCTCTGCTCGGACGCGGCCCGGCACATCACGCTGCACGACCTGCGGGTCGACGGCGGCGCAACCCTCGACATGTGACACCTGTAATCCCAACGCACACCGACGACCCCGAGGAGCAACCGGATGGCCATCCCGCCGATCGCGCCGTACGCACTGCCGAGCCGCGCCGAGGTGCCCGCCGACCGGGTGGACTGGGCGCTGGACTCGTCACGCTGCGCGCTGCTCGTGCACGACATGCAGCGGTACTTCATCGACGCCTACGAGCCGGGCACCGAACCGATCACGTCGGTGGTCGCGAACATCGCCGCGATCCGGGACGCGTGCGCCAGGGCCGGGATCCCGGTGATCTACACGATGCAGCCGGGCGACCAGCATCCGTCCCGGCGCGGCATCCTCGCCGACTTCTGGGGGGTCGGGATGGCCACCGGCCGCGACACCGAGGTGATCGACGAGCTGGCGCCCCGCGCGTCCGACATCCAGGTCACCAAGTGGCGGTATTCGGCGTTCCAGCGCACCGACCTGCGGCAGCTGCTCGGGCACTTCGGGCGCGACCAGCTGATCGTGACCGGGGTATACGCGCACATGGGGTGCATGCTCAGCGCCACCGAGGCGTTCATGAGTGATGTCGCCCCGTTCCTGGTGGTGGATGCCACGGCCGACTTCACCCGCGACGAGCATCTGATGGCGCTCGAGTACGTGGCCAAGCGCGCGGGCCGGGTGCCGACCACCGCGGAGGTGGTGTCCGCGATCGACGCGACGACCGCGGTGCGCGACCCCGAGGAGCGGGCCTCGACCACCGCATGAGCGGTGCGGGCCTGCGTCAGCGGGTGACCCCGAGCGCGGCCATGATGGTGCCGAATTTGGTTGTGGTTTCGTCGAGTTCGTCGGCGGGGTCGGAGCCCTCGACGATGCCACCGCCCGCATGGGCGATGACGGTCCTTCCGTCGGCGGCGATCTGCGCGCAGCGGATGGTCACCATCCATTCGCCGTCGCCGGAGGCGTCGGACCAGCCGACCGCGCCCGCGTAGAAGCCGCGGCCACCCTCGACCTCGAGAATCGTGCGCATCGCCTCGGCGGTCGGGGTGCCGCACACGGCCGGGGTGGGGTGCACCGCGAGGGCCAGGTCCAGCGCACCGATCGACCGGTCGCGCAGGGTCGCCCGGATGGGGGTGCCCAGATGCCAGAGGTGCGGTGTCGTGGTCAGGATCGGGGCGTCGGGGGCGTCGATGTCGGTGCACAGCGGTGCCAGCGCGTCCCGGAGTGAGGCGATCACGTAGGCGTGTTCGGCGAGGTCCTTCGCGGACGCGGCCAGCGCGCGTCCGCGGGCGGCGTCGGTCTCCGGGTCGTGGTGGCGCGGCGCGGATCCGGCGAGCGGGTGGCAGGTCACCGTGTCGCCCCGCCTGCGGATCAGGACCTCCGGGCTGGATCCGACCAGCCGCACACCGCGATGGCCGGGACCGGCAGCGGACAGGTCCACCGAGAACCCGTTTCCCGCGGGATCCGCCGCGACCAGGCGGTCGAGGACGGCCTCGTGCTCGACCGTGGTTCCTGCGGTCAACTCGACGGCGCGGGCGAGCACGACCTTGCGGAGGGTGGAGCTGCGCAGCGCCGCGATCGCGTCGGCAACCCGGCGGGCGTGCTCGGCGGGGGAGGGGAGGCTGCGGGCGATCGCGACGTCCCGCGGCGCGGCACGGTGCCGCGGCACCGGCAGCGGACCGTCGGTGACGTCGAGCCGGTGCGGCACGGTCAGCGCGGCGGGCTCCCGGACGTCGAAGGGCAGTGCCCCGACGATCGCCGGGGCGGTGCCCGCGCGCAGGAGGGCGATCGCGTCGCCGGGGTCGGTGAGGGTGTCGTCGACCCCGTACGCGAGGACCGTCCCGTGCGGGCGGGACAGGACGAAATGCGGTCGGGCCGGATCGGGTTCGTCGGTCGACGTGGCCTGGTTCGCAGCCGTGGCGGTTGTCATCTGTCGTTCCTCGCTGGTCGGCGTCCACCACCAACCCCTGTCGCACTGTACTTCGCTTAGGCTAACCTATCGGACGTGAACCGCATCATGCTCTCCGGGAAGATCCACCGCGCCACCGTCACCCAGGCCGACCTGCACTACGTCGGATCGGTCACCATCGACGAGGACCTGATGGACGCCGCCGACGTGCTCGAGGGCGAGCAGGTGCACATCGTCGACATCGACAACGGTGCCCGCCTCGAGACCTACGCGATCGCGGGCGCCCGCGGTTCCGGCGTGATCGGCATCAACGGTGCTGCCGCGCACCTGATCTCGCCCGGTGATCTGGTGATCATCATGGCCTACCGGCAGGTCGACGATCGCGAGGCCGCCGACCTGGTGCCCCGCGTCGTCCACGTGGACCGCGCCAACGCGATCGTGCAGCTGGGCTCCGACCCGGCCGAGCCGGTGCCCGGCGCGGAGGACCAGCTGGCCACCCGCTGACCCGTTAGGCGTGATCGCGACGTCGGTGATCCAGCGACTCGACGGCCTGGTCCCGCAGCGCCCGCACCCTCGCCAGCGCGCCCGTCGCGGGCAGCCGCCAGTAGCCGGACGCGTCGAGCAGGTCCCGCGGGATCCCGAGTTCCTTTGCCACTGACCGCAGTTCGCGCACAATCGCGGCCTCGCCCGCGATCCACATCCAGCCGTCGCCTGCGGTCGGGGCGAGGCGTCGCACCTCGTCCGCCAGCAGCGTCGCATCCGGGACCCCCGGACGGCGGTGCACCCAGGTGACCCCGGCCAGGTCGGCCTGTTCCTCGGCGGATCCGTCCACGAGGACCACCGCGTGCAGGGCGGCCGGATCGTCATGGGTGTCCACGTAGCGTCCGATCGCCGGCAGCGCGGTCTCGTCGCCCGCCAGCAGCCACCAGTCCGCGCCGACCGGCGGAATCGTCGACACCTTCGGGCCTGCCAGGTGCAGCACATCACCCGGCCGGGCGTCGCGCGCCCAGTTGCCCGCCACGCCGTGGCCGTGCACCACGAAGTCGAGGTCGAGTTCGCCGGTGGCCGGATCGAACCGGCGCACCGTGTATGCCCTGGCGACCGGCGCGGGCTTGCGGGGCCAGTGCAGGTGGCCGTCGTGCTGCTCCGGCAGCACCGGCGCGCTCTCGCCCTCCTCGGGAAGAAAGACCTTCACGTAGTCGTCGGCTCCCTCGGTGCGGAACGCGGTGACCTCGTACTTTCCGGACCGGAACGCCTCGAGCTGCTCGCCGCCGACGGTAATCCGGCGCATCCGTGGGGTTACCTCGGTGGTGCGGATGACCCGCAACTCCCGCAGCACGATCGGCAGGTCGAGCCGCCTGGACGGGGTGGTCACCGGCATGCGCTGGGTCCTTTCGTTGGCCGCAACCCACCTTGGGTAGGGTAGGTAATCCTAACCTGCTGGGGCCGGGGTGGCATCCCCGGGTTGCCCGAGAACGTTGAGGAGTCGTCGGTGGAGTCGAGTGTGCAGCACCCGCGGTCGTCCGTCCGGACCGCGCTGTCGTCCGCGCAGGCAGGTATGTGGTTCGCGCAGCAGCTCGACCCGGCAAACCCCACCTTCGTCACCGGCCAGTGCCTCGAGATCGTCGGGCCGCTCGACCCGGCCGTCCTCGCCAGCGCGGTCGACCGGGTCGTCGCCGAGTCGCCGGAACTGCGCACCCGCATCGACGCGGGCGACGAGATCACCCAGGTGCCCGGCGGATGGACGGTGCCGCCCACCGCCACCGTCACCGTCGCCGGGTGGGACGCCGCACTGACCCACATGCGTGCGCGGCTGCGCGAACCGATCGACCTGACCGCCGCCGCCGGGTTCGGTGCCACCGTCCTGGTGCTCGGCGACGAGCATCACGCCCTGTTCCTGCGCGCCCAGCACACCCTGCTCGACGTCTACGGCTACGGCCTGCTCGGCAGGCGCATCGCCGCCGTGTACAACGCCCTCGACGCCGGAACGCAGCCGCCGCCGCCCCGCTTCGACCCGATCGGGAAGGTCGTCGACGAGGACCGGGCCCGCGCCGGGTCGGACCGGGCCGCGGCCGACCGCGACTTCTGGACCGCGGAACTGCGCGGCGCACCCGACGCGACGACCCCCGCCCTCGCGCCTGCGCCGCCCGCGGCGGCGGTGGCGTCGGTGCTGCGCGCGCGGACCGTCACCGTCGGGGCCGACGTGGCGGACCTGCTCGACGGGATCGGCCGAGGGGTAGGCGGCGGCTGGGCCGACGCCGTCACCGCGACGATCGCGGGCCAGCTCGCCAGGGTCACCGGGGAACTCGATGTGACACTGGGCTTTCCGTCGATGAACCGGATGGGCACCGCGGCGGCCAGGGTGCTCACCACGGCCGTCAACGTTGTCCCGCTGCGGGTGCCGGTCGACCCGGCCGCCGGGATCGCGGCGCTCACCGCGGTGGTGCGCGCCGCCGTCGCCAGGACCGCGCCGCACACCCGCTACCGCGGCGAGGACATCCACCGGGACCTGCGGTTGCCCGCCACCGCACCGGGACCGGTCGGGCCGACCGTCAACATCAAGCCGTTCGGCGACTCGCTGCGCTTCACCGGTGCCTCCGCGACGGTGCACTCCCTCGCCCGCGGACCGGTCCGCGACATCGCGTTCGTGGTGCGCAGGCTCGACCGCACCGGGGAACTCGAGATCCAGATCGACGCGGACGCGGCGCGGTACACCGACGCCGACCTCGCGCGGCACGCCGCGGGCCTGACCCGGATGCTGCACGCCGCCGTCGCCGCCGACCCGGCACTTGCCCGGGTGACGCTGCTGGAACCCGATGCGCCGCACGCCGTTCCCCGCGGGTGGTCGGGTGCGGCCGCGCACGACGAGTGCCCCGACGTGCTGTCCCGGTTCGACGCGCAGGTCGCGGCCCGACCCGACGCGCCCGCGCTGGTCGCGGGCGACGAGCGGCTGAGCTACCGCGACCTCGCCACCCGGGTCGGCGACCTCGCCGCCGAGTTGCGCGGCCGCGGCGCCCGGCCGGAGTCGCTGGTCGCGCTCGCCCTGCCCCGCACCGCCGACGCGGTGGTGGCACTGCTCGCGGTGCTGCGGACCGGGGCCGGGTATGTGCCGCTCGACCCGCAGTTCCCCACGGCCCGGCTCGACCACATGCTCGCCGACGCCCGGCCGGCGATCCTGCTGGCGGCCGGTGACGTCACCGACCGGGTCGAGGTCCCCGAGACCACCGCGGTCGGCGTGCTCACCGGCGGCGCCCCGGTGTGGACCGCGGACTGCCCCGGCGGCACGGCCGGGGACGGCGGACACCCGGCGACCAC
>NZ_JBSGXD010000007.1:0-6215 GCF_053609225.1 Rhodococcus sp. NPDC054953
ACTGCGCCTGCGACTCGCTGATCCGGACGGTCGTGACCAGAAACTCGACCGGCGACCTGACGTCGAACACCGCGTGCAGCGACCGTTCGGCAGATTCGACGAGAACCTGCTGATCGGCGGCCACCAGCTTCCGCATCGACCGCTCAAGGCGCTGCAGCACATGAACGATGTCGTCGTTGGACAGGCCGGTCAGCCGGTCTCCGAGGAGACCGTCGACGGCGGCGTCGAGGGCGGACAGGTGCTCGTCCACCCGCTCCACCGACCCCGCAGCCCCCGAACTCATGTTCGAAGTCTACCGCGGGGGTACGACACGTTCCGGGGCGCGACCGGCCTGCGTGCCCCGGACGGAAGTCAGCTGCCCCCATTTTCATGGGCACGGAAGTCGCGGCTGGTGCACCGGGGGCACGGCACCTAGATTCGAGTCACCGAGGGCTCGGAACGCGGGGTCGAGCCCTCCAACCACTTTCTCCAGGGGGCGACATGACCGCTGCGCTGAATCACCATCTCGTCCATTCACCGTCGCACGCCGTGGCCTCGCACGGCACCCGGATGCGGCGCCGCCCGCAGCTGTCCGCCCGCGAGGTCGAGGTGTTGCTGCACTGGCTGCGCTGCGACTCCAAGAACACCGTTGCCGCCGACCTCTACCTGTCCATCGGCACCGTGAACACCCATCTCGCGCGGATCCGCACCAAGTACCGCGAGGTCGGCCGCTCCGCCCCGACGAAGGCGGCGCTGGTGGCCCGGGCCGTGCAGGACGGGCTGATCTCCCTCGACGAGCTGTGACCGGCGCCCCGTTCGGCCACCCCGGATGAGCGTCACCGCCGACCCCGGCCTCGCCGCGCGGCCCCCCGCCGATGCCGACCCGCCCGACCGGACCGGCTCCGAGGTTAACCGCCGCCCCGGAGCCGGCATCGACCGCGCCGACCCCGCCGCGCCGCGCCGCGGCACCAAACCGACGCACCGACTCGGCACCGCCGAGGACCGCATCGTGCGCACCTTCGCCCGGTTCCTTGGCGCCGCCGGGCTGCTGTTCGGCGTCCTGCTCGCCCCCGGTGCCGTCGCCCTGTCGATCGTCCCGGTCTGGTGGACGGTGACCACCGGCGCCCTCGTCCTCGTCCCGCTCCTCGCGTTGCTGCCTGCGAGCCGCGCCGCCGACACACGCTGGATCCGCCGCAGCGCGAGCGCGGCGGCGATCGGCTACCTGCTCGGACTGCTGTGGTTTCCCCTCGTCGCCGACGGGCACATCCCGCCGAACCGGGACATCTGGGTGACCACCTTCCCCGGCCTGATCACGATGGCGGCGGCACTCCGCTGGCGACCAAGGACCAGCCTGATGTACCTGGCGGCCGCGGTGAGCGCCGCCGAGGTGGTCCGCTACGTCGCCAGGGCGGGTCAGGAGCACGTGGTGCTGCCGGTCGAGATCGCGTCGACCCTGGTGTTCTGCGGCCTGTTCGTCGTCGCGACGATCGCGGCGGTCCAGACCGGACGCGCACTGGACCGGGCCGTCGAGGTGTCCGTGTCGCGCTCCGCCACCGCGGCGGCCCACGCCGCGCAGGATGTCGAACGCAGCCGCTTCCACGCCCTCATCCACGATCGGGTGATGTCCGTGCTGCTGGGTCTGGCCCGGCAGGGCGCCACCCCCGAAATGAGTGAGCAGGCGGCGATCGCCGTCGCCGAACTCGACGCGCTGCGTGACAGCACGGTGGCCGACGAGGGGCTCGACATCCACACCGCGGTCGGGCTGATCCGCGCCGCCCTCGTGAAGGTGGATGGCGATGTCCCCGTCGAGGTCGAGATCGACACTGCCGCGCTCACCGTGCCACGGCTCGCCGCGCGGGCCATCGCGTCCGCGGCCGCGGAAGCACTGCGCAACAGCGTCCGGCACGCCGACACCGCATCGCGCGCCGCGGACCGCCTCGTCGCGATCGACGCCGACCAGCACGGGGTGCGCGTCATCGTCGCCGACAACGGCTGCGGCTTCGATCCGGGTCAGGTGCCCGGATACCAACTCGGGATCACGATGAGCATCCGGGAACGCATGGCGACCGCGGACGGGTGCGCCGTCGACCTCCGTTCCGCGCCAGGCGACGGCACTCAGGTCACCCTGCTGTGGTCGGCGGCGACGTGACCGCACCGACCCGGCCCGGCGCCGCGCGTGATGTCGCGGCCCGGGACATCCGCACCCTGCTGTGGATGGATCGGCCGATCGCGAAGGTCGTCGCGGTCGTGTTCTGCCTCAGCTCCGGATTGCGCGCGGTCACCTATCTCGACGACGTCGAGCAGGTGTGGCCGGTCCTGGCCGCCCTGCTGCTGGTCACCGCGGGTGCCCTCGCGATCGTCGGCGTCGCTGGCGATCCGCTGCCACTGCCGACCGCCGCGATCCTGGCCGGGCTCGGCCCGGTCGCGTGCCTGCTGGTGTTGCCACAACTGCCCGCGCACGGCTGGATCATGAGCGACATCTGGCACATGCGGCCGGTCACGGTCATCCTCTGCTTCATGTCGGTCCGCGGGCGAATGGCGCTGTCCTGCCTCGGTGCGGTGTCGACGATGCTCACCTTCACGCTGTGGGGCGCGCTGACCGGCCAGGACTGGGGTGCGGTCGCCCGGATGTCCGCGGTGATCCTGGCCCCGGTCCTGATCTCGGTGCTGGTTGCGGTCACGGTCCGGCCGATGGCCTTCACGGTGTTCACACTGCGTGAGCGGGAGAGCGACCGGGCCGCGGACGAGGCGATGACCGAGGCCGCCACCGCCGAACGCGACCGGCAACTGCGCGCGCTCGACGCGTCGGCCAGGCCAGTTCTCGAGGCCGCGGCCGCTGGTACCGCGTTCGATGAGGACGCCCGACTGCGCTGCATCGTCCTCAAGGAACAACTGCGGGACACCCTGCGGGCGCCGGTGTTCGCGGACGACGAACCCCTCCGCCGGGCGACCGCGGCGGCCCGGCACCGCGGCACCAGGGTGATCCTGCTCGACGACGGCGGGCTCACCGACGACACGCTGACCGACCGGGTCCGGGTCGCGTTGGTCGACGAACTCGATGCCACCGCGGGCGGCACCCTCACCGCCCGCGCGCTGCCGCCCGGCCGCGACACCGTCGCGACGATCGTCGTCGAGGAGGGCGAGCGGGTGCGTCGGCTCGAGTTCGACGCCGCCGGTGCCGTGCGGGCGGAGGTCCGTAACGGCGACGTCCCTGACCGCGACTATCAGGCTGTCCGGACCATCGTTGACGCCTAAACTTGGGCAGCTGTCCCTGCCCCCAGAATTCTCGTCTCGGCGGCCCGACGGCTAACTCCTAGAATTCTCTCAGCCATGCGTGTTCCGGTGGGACACGCCCCGACGGCGCACCACCTGAGGACATCGATGACCGCAACCCTCGCCGCCACCACCCATCGACCCGGCTCGGCCGAACACACCGCCGTTGCCCGCCCGCTCCGGAGGCCGGGTCTCTCGCCGCGGGAGGTCGAGGTGCTGGTCGCCTGGCTCCGCTGCGACTCCAAGAACACCGTTGCCGCAGAACTCTTCCTGTCCCTCGGCACCGTCAACACCCATCTTTCCCGGATCCGCGCCAAGTACGCCGCGGTGAATCGGCGCGCCACCACCAAGGCCGCGCTCGTCGCCCGCGCCATCCAGGACGAACTGATCTCGCTCGACGAGCTCTGACCCGGCTCCGGCGCAGGCCTGACCGCTCGGCACCGCCGGAAACCCTCCCGGTCCAGTTATCCGGCCGCATCGGATGGGCGCCGCCACCGACACTCCCCCTCCACCACCGACCGCACCGGAACACCCTGCCAGCAACAAAGTTCCGCGGATCGCGGTGTGTAACACCGGCGCGGAGGCGGGCGATCTCGATCCTGGACATTCGAGTTCCAGGTATCAGGGTCGATGCAGTCTCGATATGGGGGTGGGTTATGAGAAGGACCATTGCGGTGTTGGCGGTCGCCTTCGGACTTGTGGTGGCGGGGTGCGCCGACGGCGACGCGCCGAACGACGACGGGGCGGTGAGCGCATCACCTGCGGCAACAACCATCACCGCCTCGGCGTCGACCACTGCCCCTGCGCCGTCCACTGCCCCGGCGCCGTCCGCTGTCGCCGAGCCACCGGTGTCGGTGGGAGCCACCGGCGGTGCCGGCGCACCGGGCGCGACCGAGGTGGTGAACGAACCGCCCGGTGTCGAGCAGGCGACCGAACCGCCCGGTGTCGGCCAGGAAGATGGCGGGAACGATCCGGGACAGTACGTCGACCCCAACCCGTACGACTGCGTCGGCGACATCTGCCCCAATCCCTATCCGGATGCGCCGCAACCGGATCCGAACGCCGATCCGGCGAACCCGCAGATCGTCTGGTGCGGAACGGACAAGAACGTCCACAACCGTGGCGCGACGGTGTACGACGACGGATCCTGGTCGCCGTGGACGCAGGCCTGCGCCGACGAGTTCGATGCCGTGAACGATCCGCCCAACCCGCCGGGAACGATGGGCGGCGGCGGAGCCGTGGCCGGCCCGTGCCGCCCCGACGAGGAGGGCACGATCACGCACACCCCGGACATGCGAAAGCAACAGTGCACGGGCGGCCATTGGGTCTACATCCGCTGACCGCAAGGCAATCCGCCGGGTGCGGCTGGGTTCCGCCGTCGGGGTTCGAGTAACACGGCGTCACCCTCGGCCGATTCACCAGCAGAGGTCACTGTGTGAGATGCAGCCGAAGGAGCGAGGATGAAGCAGAAGATGATTCGCGCCGCCATCGCAGGCGCCGCGGCGATCGGAATCGCCACCGGCGGGGTTGTCGCCGCCGCTCCCGCGCAGGCAGCGCCGGTGGGCCCCGTCGATCTCGATCTGACCGGCGGGGTCTACTGCGCGTTCGGACGGCCTGGCGATCCGTGGGTGGACTCGTGGTACATGGTCCGGTGGATGGAGGTCACCGCGCACGGCCGGGACTGGCCCAACGTGACCCTTCAGGAGTTCAACGGCGCCCAGCAGTTCACCCCGATGCTGAAGCAGGGCGAGAAGCTGCGGATCGAGACGAAGTGGTTCGGCTGCTTCCCCAGCTCCATTTCCGGCTACACCATCTCGAGTGATGTCGATCCGCTGCAGAACAACATCGGGTGGTGGGCGAACGTGGAGCGGCGGGGCGACGGGCCCGGCAGCGGCAGCTAGGAATCGGCTCCGGCCACGGACCCGACCTGGAGGATCCGCAGGAACGAGCTGCGGGTGGCCCGCGATGTTGTTACCGGTCCGTAGCAGAATGGACCTGACAACATGACGAGCTTTTCAGGTTTGGAGATGACTGTGCAGCTGATCGGAGTGATCGGTGGCGGCACCATGGGTGCCGGAATCGCCGAGGTGTGCGCGAAGGCCGGGAGCGACGTCCTGGTCCTCGAGACCAAGCAGGAGTTCGCGGACGCCGCCACCGCGCGGATCGCGTCGTCGATCTCCCGCGGCGTCGCCAAGGGCAAGATCAGCCAGGAAGAGGCCGATGCGGCCATCGCGCGGGTCCGGGTCACCCTCGACATTGAGGAGTTCGCGGACCGCGACCTGGTCATCGAGGCAGCCCCGGAGATCGAGGCGCTGAAGTACGAGATCTTCGGCAAGCTCGACCGGATCGTCAAGCCGTCCGGCATCCTCGCCACCAACACGTCCTCGATCCCGGTGATCAAGGTTGCCGGCGCAACGCAGCGCCCCGCGCAGGTGGTCGGCGTGCACTTCTTCAACCCGGTGCCGGTGATGCCGCTGGTGGAGATCATCTCCACCCTGGTCACCTCCCCGGAGACCGCGGCCGCGGTCACCGACTACGCCAAGAACACGCTGCGCAAGACCACGGTGCAGGCCGGTGACCGGTCCGGGTTCATCGTCAACGCGCTGCTCATCCCGTACCTGTGCCAGGCGGTGCGGATGCTCGAGTCGGGTTACGCCTCGGCCGAGGACATCGACGCCGCGATGAAGGGCGGCTGCGGCTACCCGATGGGCCCGCTGACGCTGCTCGACACCGTCGGCCTCGACATCGCGCTTGCCGCGGCGGAGTCGCTGTACGCCGAGTTCGCCGAGCCGCACTACGCCCCGCCTGCCCTGCTGCGCCGCATGGTCGATGCGGGCCGTCTCGGCAAGAAGACCGGCCGCGGCTTCTACGACTACCAGTAGTCAGTTCCGCTGACCGTGCGTTGTTTTCCCCCCCCACCGGGGGGAAACCCCCCACAGGAGGGGCAACCGCAGGGGGAAAAT